>JAFYPT010000148.1 GCA_017547425.1 Ruminiclostridium sp. | reverse complement strand
GGGCTGTTTTTAGCGAAGAGCGTGAAGCGGGTACTGTGCGGCTGGCCGCACGGTCGCTGAGCGGCCAGGAAGCAAGGCGAAGCCGCCGCAGCCGGTCAAGTCCTGTTACCCGCACCAAAAACAGGGCATCCGTGTTACGGATGCCCTGTTTTTTCTTGCAAAAGCCTTGTTGGGTGGTCCTATTGTTGAAAAACCACAGAACATGTGGTATATTTACGGCAAACTATTTCGAGGGATCACGTTTACAGGAGGTACCCCCTATGTTCAACAAGCACGAAATCGCCCGCAACGCCTGCCAGCTCTTTGGCGGCCAGGCAAAATGCGGCTATGACTGGTGGTGGCATTCCTTCACCGGCCGCCATGCAGAGACCGGCGAGGAGAAGGCGTTCTTTATTGAGTTCTTCGTCTGCAACCCTGCCGCCGGTGGTGACAAGCCCCGGTTTGGTCAGCTGGGGGATACCCCTTCCTATCTGATGGTCAAGGCCGGTTCCTGGGGAGAGAACGGCGGTCAGCTCCACCGTTTCTTTGGCTGGAACCAGGTGGACCTGGGCTGGGGCGTTCCCTACCACGCCGCCGCCGAGGACTGCTACGTGGACGAGACCCAGACCCGTGGCCGTGTGTCCATCACCCCTGAGGAGGCCCAAGCCCACCCCGAGTGGATGTGCGGTGACGGCACCATGGAGTGGAATCTGAAGATCGACAAGAAGGTGGCCTTCAACGTGGGCTACGGCGCCGGTAAGCTCTTCCGCACCATGCAGCTTTTTGAGATGTTCTGGCATGCCGAGGGCATGAAGACCCAATACGCCGGTGAAGTCACCTGGAACGGCCAGAAGTACATCGTCTCTCCCGAAAACAGCTATGGCTACGCCGACAAGAACTGGGGCAAGGATTTCACCTCCCCCTGGGTGTGGCTCAGCTCCAACAACCTGACCAGCAAGGTTACCGGGAAGAAGCTCCAGGACAGTGTCTTCGACATTGGCGGCGGCTGCCCCAAGGTGGGTCCCGTGGCCCTGAAGCGGAAGCTTCTGTCCGCTTACTGGCACGAGGGCAAGGCCTATGAGTTCAATTTCTCCAAGTTCTGGACCTTCACCCGCACCAAGTTCGACTGCCGGGAGACCGACACCCAGATCATCTGGCACGTGGAGCAGAAGACTTGGCGGAACCGGATGGTCACCGACATTACCTGCGAGAAGAAGGATATGCTGCTGGTGAACTACGAGGCCCCCAATGGCAAGAAGCTCCACAACCGCCTGTGGAACGGCGGCAACGGCCGTGGCACTGTGAAGCTCTACCGGGACGGCAAGCTGGTGGATGAAGTCATCGCAGAAAATGTGGGCTGCGAGTACGGCGAGTACGATCAGGTATAAGGAGAAATTCCATGGTATTTCCCATTTCCTTCTGGCTGCTCTTCGCAGCAGCCATGATCATCAGTTCCATCGGCTTTAAAAACTACGTCTGGTTCATATCCCTGGGCTACGGCTTTTCCATCGCCGGACTGGGCATCCTCATGCCCATCCTCTTCGGCCAGAGCCTGACCCTGGGCACCGGCCTGTGCTGTCTGCTCTTCCTGATTTACGGCCTCCGGCTGGGTGGCTACCTGGCCATCCGGGAGTTTAAGAGCGCCACTTACAACCAGAACATGAAGGGCGAGATCAAGGACGGCAAGACCATTCCCCTGGGGGTGAAGATCGCCATCTGGGTCACCTGCGCCGCCCTGTATGTCCTTCAGGTCCTGCCTGTCTTCTACCGTCTGCTGAACGGCCAGGGGAGCAACCCCTGGGTGTACATCGGCGCAGCTGTGATGCTCTTCGGCATCGTCTTTGAGTCCGTGGCCGACTGGCAGAAAAACGCCGCCAAGAAGATCAACCCCCGCCGGTTTGTGGACACCGGTCTCTACCGCATCGTCCGCTGCCCCAACTACCTGGGGGAACTGATCTTCTGGACCGGTGTCATCCTCACCGGCATCGGCGGCCTTTCTGGTGCGGGTCAGTGGGCCATGGCCCTGCTGGGTTACGCCGGCATCGTGTTCGTCATGTTCAGCGGTGCCCGCCGCCTGGAGATTCGCCAGAACAAGAACTACGGCAGTGCCCCCGAATACCAGCACTACGTCAAAACCGTGCCCATCATGATCCCCTTTGTACCCCTCTACTCTGTGGAGAAGCACAAGTGGCTGGTGGCCTGATCAAAACCAAGGAAAATGCCGGGAGCGAACCTCGCTCCCGGCATTTTTGCGTCCTCAGGGGAATATACTATAGGTAACTCAAAAGGGAGGACAAACTGTGACGTATGATGTGATCATTGTGGGGGCTGGTCCCGGCGGGATTTTTGCCGCCTATGAACTGATGGAGCGGAACCCCCGGTTGAAGGTGGCGGTCTTTGAGGCCGGCCATGCCCTGGCTGACCGCCACTGTCCCATCGATGGGGAGCGAATCAAACGTTGCATCCACTGTAAGACCTGCAGCGTGATGAGCGGCTTCGGCGGGGCGGGAGCGTTCTCGGACGGAAAGTATAACATCACCAACGACTTTGGCGGGACCCTGCACGAATATATCGGCAAGAAGCAGGCCCTGGACCTGATGGAGTACGTGGACCAGATCAATCTGCGCCATGGGGGAGAGGGGACCCGACTATACTCCACCGCCGGGACCACCTTCAAGACCCGGTGCATCCAGCACGACCTCCATCTGTTGGATGCCTCGGTCCGCCACCTGGGGACGGACATCAACGCTGTCGTGTTGGGGAACCTGTACCAGGAGCTGAAGGACCGGGTGGAGTTCTTCTTCGATACCCCCGTCCAGTCGGTGGCCCTGGTGGAAGGTGGCTATCGGGTCATTTGCCTGGAAGAGGTGCACCATTGCAGGGACTGCGTCATCTCCGTGGGCCGCAGCGGCAGCAAATGGATGGAGCAGGTCTGTCGGGATCTGGACATCCCAACCAAGTCCAACCGGGTGGACCTTGGGGTCCGGGTGGAACTGCCTGCAGAGGTCTTTGCCCACCTGACCGACGAACTCTATGAGAGCAAGATCGTCTACCGCACGGAAACCTATGGGGACCGGGTCCGGACCTTCTGCATGAACCCCAGGGGAGCCGTGGTCACCGAGAACACCAACGGGATCATCACCGTCAACGGACACAGCTATCACTCCTCGGAAAAACAGACGGAAAATACAAACTTTGCCCTGCTGGTGGCCCAGCATTTTTCCGAGCCCTTCAAGGACTCCAACGGCTACGGGGAGTCCATCGCCCGGTTGAGCAACATGCTGGGGGGCGGGGTCATTCTTCAGCGGTTTGGGGACTTGATTCGGGGCAGGCGGTCTACCCCCAGCCGCATCCGGGATGCCTTCCTTACCCCTACCCTCAGCGCCACCCCGGGGGACCTGAGCCTGGTCCTGCCCAAACGCATCCTGGACGGTATCATCGAGATGATTTACGCCCTGGACAAAGTGGCCCCCGGCACCGCCAACGACGACACACTTCTCTATGGGGTAGAGGTCAAGTTCTACAACATGGAAGTGGAGGTGACCGAGAGGTTGGAATCCAGACACAAGGGCCTGTATATCATCGGGGACGGCAGCGGCATCACCCATTCCCTGTCCCATGCATCGGCCAGCGGGGTGTATGTAGCGCGAAATATTGCTGAGTAAATTTGAATAAAAAGATGAACAAGCGGCAGATTCCGGGAGGAATCTGCCGCTTGCATGGGTTTAGAGGATGATATACCGGCCCTCTTTTCGGGCGGGGGCCTTGGGGACCCGGGCGGGATGACCAATGGTCAGGACGGCCACCAGACTGCCTTTGCCTGGGGCAAAGAGGTCTCGCAGAAGGTCGCCGGTGCCCGTCTCAATAGGGGCGGTCATCCAGCATCCTCCCAGACCTCGGTCCACGGCGGCCAGGAGGATGTTCTCCATGGCGGCGGCGATGCTCTGGACGATGGTCTCGTCGGTCTTGGTGTAGCTGGGCTTGTGGCGGAAGGCCAGGATGCACACGGGGGCTTTGCCCAGGCTGCGGATGAAGGCCAGGCTCTCCTCAGCTACCTCCGGGTTGTTGGCAAACCGGGTGCGGAGGTTCTCCTCCAGGTCGGTGGATACCCCGTCCATGACGGAGAGGAGCTTGTCCATCTGCTCCCGGCTCTGGATGGCCACGAAGTACCAGGGCTGGAAGTTCACCCCGGAGGGGGCCCACATGCCCAGGTCCAGGATGGCTTCCAGGTCCTCCCGGGAGACGGGTTCATCGGTATAGGAGCGGATGCTCCGACGGGATAAAATGGCGTCTTTCAGTTCCATGGGAATCCTCCGGTGGGTCAATTTTGGGGGCGGAAGTGAACCGTGCCGGTTTCCGGGTCCATGGCATCCACGATGGCCAGGGACTCCAAGGGATAGCCCAGGCTGCGGATCAGGTTGCCGCCCTGCTGGAATCCTTTTTCGATGGCGATCCCCAGCCCCTCCACGGTGGCGCCCGCAGACTCCACGATGGAAATCAGGCCCTGGAGGGCACAGCCGTTGGCCAGGAAGTCGTCCACGATGAGGACGTGATCCTCCGGTCCCAGAAACTGCTTGGACACGATGACCTGGTTGGTGGTCTTGTGGGTGAAGGACTCCACCTGGGCCACATACATGTCGCCGTCGATGTTGACGCTCTTGGACTTTTTAGCAAAGACCATGGGCACACCGAAGCACCGGGCCACGGAACAGGCGATGGCGATGCCGGATGCCTCGATGGTGAGGATCTTATTGATGGGTTTGTGGGCAAAGCGGCGGTGGAATTCTTCGCCGATCTGGTCCATCAGCTGTACGTCCATCTGATGGTTCAGAAAGCTGTCTACTTTCAGAACGTTGCCGGGTCTGACCAGGCCGTCTTTTGAGATTCGTTCTTCCAGGAAATTCATGGCATTCCCTCCTCAATGATTCGGAGATATGATACCACACCCCTGGGGAAAAGGCTATGCCTTTTTCGACAAGAATAAAGAGGATCCCGAAGGACCCTCTTTATTTGGAATATAAGAGAATATAGGCAGGTATGATTTGGAATATAACCTAACTCGCAAGGATAAGAGATGATGTTGGATCAATCGTTGTTCACAGATTCCACGATGGCGTCGGCCAGGACTTCCAGCTCGGCGGCCTTGTCGGGGCCCATGGAGGAGGCCAGGCTCAGGCGTTCATTCAGTACTTCGCAGTTGCGCATCTCTTCGTGGATGAACTTCTGCATCAGGTCACCGGACTTGCAGGCCCAGGAGCCGTTCTCGATGAGGGCGAAGGTACGGTTCTGGAGGTTCAGGGCCTTCATGTCCATCATGAAGTTGTGCATGACCGGGTAGATGCCCAGGTTGTAGGTCACGGAGGCCAGCACGATGTGGCTGTACTTCCAGGCCTCGGAAATGAGGTAGGACACATGGGTGTTGGACACATCAAAGACCGACACGTTGGTGACACCCTTCTCGCACAGCTTGGCGGCCAGAGCCTGGGCGGCAGCCTCGGTGTTGCCGTACATGGAGGCGTAGGCGATGAGCACGCCCTTTTCCTCGGGGATATAACGGCTCCACTTGTCGTACTTGTCGATGAAGTAGCCAAAATCCTTTCTCCACACAGGACCGTGGAGGGGGCAGATGAACTTGATCTGATCCAGCAGGGGCGCGGCCTTACCCAGAAGCATCTGGATGTGAGGGCCGAACTTGCCCACGATGTTCACCAGGTAACGGCGGGCCTCGTCGATCCAGTCCCGGTCGAAGTTGACCTCGTCGGCAAAGAGTTTGCCGTCCAGAGCGATGAAGGAGCCGAAGGCGTCAGCGGAGAAGAGAGCGCCGTTGGTCAGGTCCAGGGTCACCATGGCCTCGGGCCAGTGGACCATGGGGGCTGCCACGAAGGCCACGGTGTGGCCGCCGAAGGAGTGGGTATCTCCCTCGGCCACGATGCGGATGTCGTGGTTGTCCGGGTGGAAGCCGAACTGGCGCATAAGCATGAAGCCCTTCTCGGTGGAGATGATCTTCACGTTGGGCCAGCGGATGAGAACCTGCTCGATGGATGCGGCGTGGTCGGGCTCCAGGTGGTTGACCACCAGCCAGTTCAGTTCCCGGCCTTCCAGCAGATACTCCAGGTTTTCCATCATCTGCCGGCAGACCGACCAGTCCACGGTGTCAAAGAGGACGGTCTCCTCGTCCAGCAGCAGGTAAGCATTGTAGCTCACACCCTTGGGAATGGGGTGAATATTTTCAAACAGGGTGGTGCGATGGTCGTTGGCGCCAACCCAGTACAGATCGTCAGTTACTTTACGAACGCAATACATAATTCGTGCCTCCTTTCAGTCTTTTGCAGGCTCAGCCTTCGATGAACTGGTCCTTGCCCTCGGAGCATTCGGGGCAGACCCAGTCTTCCGGCAGGTGTTCGAAGAGGGTGCCGGGCGGGACCTCGCCGTCCTCGTCGCCCAGGTCGGGGTTATACAGGTAGCCGCAGCCGCTGCACACGTAGCTCTTGCCGATGGGAGTGGGCTTGGGGGGCTTGGGCCGCTTCATCTTCACCATAGGGGGTGCCGGGTCCTTTTCGGCGGTGCCGCCCAGGGCTTCGATGAGCAGGGGGATGATCTCCATCATGTCCCCCACAATGCCGTAGTCGCAGTTCTTGAAGATGGGAGCGTTGCCGTTCTTGTTGATGGCCACGATGGTGGAGGCATCCTTGATGCCCTTTAAGTGCTGGGATGCGCCGGAGATGCCGCAGGCAATGTAGAGGTTGCCCAGGAATTTCTGGCCGGACATGCCCACATAGCGGTTCAGGGGCAGGTACTGTAAGGTTTCGGCCACAGGACGGGAGGAGCCGATGGCGGCGCCTGCTGCCTTGGCCAGGTCTTCGATGAGGGCCATATTGGCCTGGTCGCCCACGCCCTTACCCACAGAGACCACACGCTCTGCCTGGGCGATGGGGGTATCCATGGGGATACCCACGGAGAAGTCGTAGCCGTCCTTCTTCAGAGCGGCCACCAGGTCGGCCACCTTCTGGGTGGTGTCGCCCTCCCGGAAGATCTGCTTCTTGCGGATGCCGGTGATGGGAGCGGGCTTCTTGGCCACGGAACGGCCGCCGCCCTCGCTGCCCTTGGTGAGCTTGCCCAGCAGGTGAGAGGCAATGACCACCCGCTGGATCTCGTTGGTGCCCTCGTAGATGGTGGTGATCTTGGCGTCACGGTAAGCACGCTCCACGTGCATACCCTTCAGGAAGCCGGTGCCGCCGAAGATCTGGAGAGCATCGTTGCAGACTTCCAGAGCGATGTCGGAGGCGTACATCTTAGCCATGGCAGCCTCCATGGCGTAGGGGGCGTGTTCCTCCTTCAGCTCCGCAGCGGAGTACACCAGGAAGCGGGCGCAGCGGAGCTTGGTGGCCATGTCAGCCAGCTTGAAGGACACGCCCTGGTTTACGCCGATGGGCTTGCCGAACTGCTGACGCTCCTTGGCGTAAGCCAGGGCCTCCTCGTAGGCACCCTGGGCGATGCCCAGAGCCTGGGCACCGATGCCGATGCGGCCGCCGTCCAGGGTAGCCATGGCGATCTTGAAGCCGTCGCCCTCCTTGCCCAGCAGGTTCTCCTTGGGAACCTTCACGTCGTTGAAGATAAGCTCTGCGGTGGTGGAGGAGCGGATGCCCAGCTTGTCGTAGTGGTCGCCGTATTCGAATCCGGGCCAGCCTTTTTCTACGATGAAGGCCGAGATGCCGCGGGTACCGATGTCGGGGGTGGTGACGGCGAAGACCACATAAGTGTCTGCCTTGGGGGCGTTGGTGATGAAGATCTTGCCGCCGTTGAGCAGGTAGTGGTCGCCCTTGTCCACGGCGGTGGTTTCGGTGCCGCCGGAGTCGGAGCCTGCGTTGGGCTCAGTCAGGCCGAAAGCGCCGATTTTTTCACCCTTGGCCAGGGGGACCAGATACTTTTTCTTCTGTTCCTCGTTGCCGAAGGCGTAGATGGGCCAGGTGCCCAGGGAGGTATGGGCGGAGAGGATGACACCAGCGCCGCCGTCCACACGGGCCAGCTCTTCCACGGCGATGGCGTAGCTCAGGGCGTCGCCTCCCATGCCGCCGTATTCGGTGGGGAAGGGGATGCCCATCCAGCCCAGCTCACCCAGCTTTTTGACGGCCTCGGTGGGGAACTCATTGTTCTGGTCCAGCATGAATGCAATGGGCTTGATCTCTTCTTCTGCAAAGGCGCGAATCTTGGAGCGGAGCTCCTCGTGGGCCTGGGTGGTCTGAAACAGCATGTGGTTACCTCCTTAAAAGTTATCTATACTTGATGAAAATTGTCTAGTATTGGAGTGAAAAATAATTCGCTCTACGAAGGGGAATGCAGGGGCAAACGCCTCGCAGAGTTTCGCCACTTCAGTGGCGAAATATAGTTTTGTCTGTTTTCTGGCGCGACATGTGCGTGCCAGAAAACTCTGCTCGGCCTGTCAGTGTGCCCAAAGGGCGCGCGCAACAGGCCGCAAGCCCAACACATTCGGAAAAGGCTATGCCTTTTTCGAATGGCTGGAAAGAAGCGATTCCAAGGTATGGGACCGCAACTGATCGGTCAGCGTCTTCTGAATGACCATCAGCTGGGGATGGACCGAGCATCCGCTGCTCTGCCGACGGGTGCAGGTGAACTCTGGGTCCATACAGGCATTGACCTCGTACCCGCCCTCGATGGCCGTGATGAGGTCATAGAGGGAGATGGTGTTCAGGTCTTTGTGCAGGCGGCAGCCGCCGTCCACGCCACGGGTGATCTGGATGAAACCGGCCTTTGCCAGCTTCTTTGCGATCTTATAGGCGAACTGCTGGGGGATGAACTCCTTCTGGGAGATATCACCCACGGAGCGTTTCTCTCCGTCCATCAGGTTCTGGAGAATACGCAGGGCGTAATCGGTTTCCCGGGTAATGAGCACGACTGTCACCTCCTGTTGTTGATGAGGCTATTCTAGCAAAATGGATAAGACTTGTCAAGTATTGAGGGGAATATTTTCCTACAAAATATATGACAAATAAAAAGAACCAGTCCTCAGACTGGTTCTTTCGAAGCGTTTTCCAGTTTTATGGTCAACACATTGTACACCATGACGCTCACGAACACGATGGCGCCGCCCAGGATGGAAAGGACGGTGAGGGTCTCGTGGAGGACCAGGGCCACCAGAACGGGGTTCAGGATGGGCTCGATGCCGGACACCAGAGAGGCGGACACCGGCGGGGCCGTGCGGATGCCAATGGTGAAGCACAAATACGCCAGACCCAGCTGGAAAACACCCATCAGGATGGCGCACAGGATGATCTCGCCGGAATACTCGGTTTCCCGAACCGCCGAGGGCAGACCGATGAGCACGCACATGGCGTGGCCCAGGATGGTGGAGTAGAGGGGGTCACCCCCGGGGATCTTGTTCAGCAGGAAGACCCAGGCGTAGCACATGCCCGAGAAGAGGGCCACGGCGTTGCCCAGCAGGTTCCCGGCGGACAGGCCGTCCAGGAAGAAGCAGGCGATGCCCCCGAAGACCACCACGCAGGTGATGATGTCCAGCTTTTTGGGATTTTCGCGGAAGAAGAACCACAGGAACAGGATGACGAAGACCGGGCAGGTGAACTGGATGAGGATGGCGTTGGCCGCCGTGGTGAGCTTGTTGGCCAGGGCATAGCTGGACACCGTCAGGCACATGGCGGCGGCACCCGCCAGAACACCGGGGGTGAGTTTCAGCTTGTGGTGGGTGACCTTGGCGAAGAGGAGGAGGATGCACACCGAGATGCCGCACCGCCAGGCGTTGATGGTGAGGGCCTGCCAGGGGATCACCTTGATGAGCAGGCCGCCCAGGCTGAACAGCACCGAGGCGATGAAGATACAGATCAGACCTTTTTTGCTTTCCATAAAAGCCCCTCCTGTGAGGTTTATTTATACAG
>JAFYPT010000147.1 GCA_017547425.1 Ruminiclostridium sp. | reverse complement strand
TTCATCCGCACCGACTACTGCGGCAATTTCCGCCTGGAGCACGTTGGTCAGGAGATCTCCGTCTGCGGCTGGGTCCAGCGCCAGCGCAACCTGGGCGGCCTGATCTTCGTGGACCTGCGTGACCGCACCGGTCTCATCCAGCTGTCCTTCGACGACTCCACCGCCAAGGAGGTCTTCGAGAAGGCCGCTTCCCTCCGCAGCGAGTTCGTCATCGCCGCCACCGGTCTGGTCCGTGAGCGTGAGTCCAAGAACCCCGACATGCCCACCGGCGACATCGAGGTGAAGGTCTCCGACCTGCGCCTGCTGGCCAAGGCTGAGACTCCTCCCTTCGAGATCGTGGAGAACTCCGATGTTAAGGATGTCACCCGTCTGAAGTACCGTTATATGGACCTGCGCCGCCCCGACATGCAGCGCACCATGGCCCTGCGCCACAAGATCGTCAAGATCTGCCGCGACTACTTCGACGAGCACGGCTTCCTGGAGATCGAGACCCCCATCCTGACCAAGTCCACCCCCGAGGGCGCTCGTGACTACCTGGTCCCCTCCCGTGTCCACCCCGGCAAGTTCTACGCTCTGCCCCAGTCCCCCCAGCAGTACAAGCAGCTGCTGATGCTGTCCGGCTTCGACCGCTACATCCAGATCGCTCGCTGCTTCCGTGACGAGGACCTGCGTGCAGACCGTCAGCCCGAGTTCACCCAGATCGACCTGGAAATGTCCTTCCTGAACGAGGAGCAGATCCAGACCATCCAGGAAGGTTTCATGAAGCGTGTCTTCAAGGAGATCCTGGGTGTGGATATCCAGACTCCCTTCCTGCGCCTGCCCTACCGTGAGGCCATGGACCGCTTCGGCTCCGACAAGCCCGACATGCGTTTCGGCTTCGAGATCCAGGACATCTCCGACCTGGTGAAGGACTGCGGCTTCGGCGTCTTCTCCGGCCCCGTGGCAGAGGGCGGCTCCGTCCGTCTGATCAACGTCAACGGCTATGCCAAGGACTTCCCCCGCAAGAAGATCGACAAGCTGGTTGACTTTGTGAAGACCTACAAGGCCAAGGGCCTGGCATGGGCTCGTATGGTGGACGGCAAGGTCACTTCCTCCTACCAGAAGTTCCTGACCGATGAGGAGAACGCAGCCATCCTGGAGCGTGCCAACGCCAAGGACGGCGACCTGATCCTGATCGTAGGCGACGCCAAGAACGACGTGGTCTTCGCTTCTCTGGGCGCTCTGCGCTGCGAGTGCGCCAAGCAGCTGGGCATCCTGGACCCCATGGACTTCAAGTTCCTGTGGGTCACCGAGTTCCCCATGTTTGAGTACTCCGAGGAAGAGGGCCGTTACCAGGCCATGCATCACCCCTTCACCGCTCCCATGATCGAGGACGAGGACAAGATGCTCACCGACAAGGCCAACTGCCGTGCCCGTGCCTATGACATCGTCCTGAACGGCACCGAGCTGGGCGGCGGCTCCATCCGTATCAACACCCCCGAGATGCAGGAGAAGGCCTTCCAGGCTCTGGGCATTTCCGACGAGGACATCCAGGAGCGCTTCGGCCACCTGGTCAACGCCTTCAAGTACGGCGCACCTCCCCACGGCGGCCTGGCCTACGGTCTGGACCGTCTGGTCATGCTCATGACCGGCGCCACCTCCATCCGTGACGTCATCGCCTTCCCCAAGGTCCAGAACGCCTCCGACCTGATGATGAATTGTCCTGATGTTGTCGACCAGAAGCAGCTGGACGATATCAGCATTGCTATCACCAGAATGGAAGAGGAGACTGCTGAGGAAGAAGTCGAAGCATAATCCCATAAACGCCAACAGGAGCACCAAATCGGTGCTCCTGTTTTTCGTTGCGTAAACTGCGATGTTTTTGGGCCGATGTGGTCATCGGCCCCTACATGAACGTGGGTCAAAATTGTAGGGGCTGATGACTACATCAGCCCTGCTTACGTCGAGGTTTCCACAAACGTTAAGCCCGGACGAAATCGTCCGGGCTTGTCTTTTATCGAAAGCTGTGATATTCTGTGTTCGGTGCTACCAGTAACGGTAGGCGGTTGGCCCTTTTTTATGGGGGCAGCTTCTTTGCCCCCGACTCGAAAGGGGGTGATGACATGGTTACATATGCGGATCTGTTTCAGTATACGCTTGTGCTCATTGGCATCGTTGCCCTGGTTATTCAGGCAAAAAAGAAGTAACCGCCAAATGCTCCCCAGCAAGCGGTTACTTCTCGTAACTTCTTAAGGGGCCAACCGTCTACCGGCAGCACCTTTTTCTATCCTCATGATACCACCCCGCCCTGGGTTTGTCAAGGTGACAGCCCGGGGCGGTTTTTCACTTCAACTCCAACCCAACCGGGCAGTGGTCGCTGCCGAAGATATCGGGGTAGATCTTGGCATCTGCCACCTTCTCCATCAGGCGGTTGGACACGATGAAGTAGTCGATCCGCCACCCGGCGTTCTTGGCCCGGGCCTGGAAGCGGTAGCTCCACCAGGAGTAGGCCCCTTCCAGGTCAGGATACAGGGCCCGGAAGGTGTCGGTGAAGCCTGCCCCCAGCAGCTCGGTCATCTTGGCCCGCTCCTCGTCGGTGAAGCCGGCGTTCTTCCGGTTGCTCTTGGGGTTCTTCAGGTCGATCTCGTTGTGGGCCACGTTCAGGTCGCCGCACAAAATCACCGGCTTGACCTCATCCAGCTTCTGCAGGTAGGCCCGGAAGGCATCCTCCCAGGTCATCCGGTAGTCCAGCCGCTTCAGGCCGTCCTGGGAGTTGGGGGTGTAGCAGCAGACCAGGTAGAAGTCCGGGTACTCGGCGGTGATGACCCGGCCCTCGTGGTCGTGCTCCTCAATGTCCAGGCCGTAGGTCACGGACAGGGGTTCTTCCTTGGTGAAGACCGCCACCCCGGAGTAGCCCTTCTTCTCGGCGCTGTTCCAGAACTGGTGGTAGCCGGGCAGTTCGATGCCGTCGGCCTGTCCGGCGTGGTGCTGGAGCTTGGTCTCCTGGAGGCAGAAGATGTCCGCATCCAGGGCCTGGAAGGACTCCATAAAGTCTTTCTTCAGGCAGGCCCGCAGGCCGTTGACGTTCCAGGAAATGAGTTTCATAGGGGGTGTGCACCTCCATTCATGTAGTGAAAAGCGCGCCGGCGGGGCTTCCCGTCGGCGCGCTTGTGTTTGAGAGAGAAGGGACTTACTTGCCCTCGAACTCCAGGATCATGTCGGCCACGGGATCCAGGTAGTTCTTCTCCAGGTTCTCCACGCTGCCGCTGTCCATAGCCTGTGCCATAGCGGGATCCATGGGGATCTGAGCCAGGATCTTCACGCCCAGGTCGCCAGCCACCTGCTCCAGGTTGGACTTGCCGAAGATATAGTGCTTCTCGTTGCAGTTGCCGCACTCGAAGTAGCTGTAGTTCTCCACAACACCAACGATGGGCTTGCTCATCATCTCAGCCATACGGACGGCCTTGGTGACGATCAGGGAGACCAGGTCCTGGGGAGAGGTGACCACCACGATGCCGTCCACGGGGATGGACTGGTAGACGGTCAGGGGCACGTCGCCGGTTCCGGGGGGCATGTCGATGAACAGGTAGTCCAGCTCGCCCCACAGGACGTCGGACCAGAACTGCTTGACCACGCCGCCGATCAGGCTGCCGCGCCAGACAACGGGATCGCCGGGGTTCTCCAGCAGCAGGTTCAGGGACATGACCTTGATGCCTTCCAGGGTCAGCTCGGGCAGGATGTTCTCGCCGTCGCCCACAGCGCGGGTGTTCAGACCGAATGCCTTGGGGATGGAGGGACCGGTGATGTCAGCGTCCATGATGCCGACCTTGTAGCCCTTCTTTGCCATAGCAACAGCCAGGTTGGAGGTGACGGAGGACTTGCCCACGCCGCCCTTACCGGACATGATGGCGTAAACGTGCTTGATGGAGGAGTGCTTGTTCAGGGGTGCGATGAGGTCCTTCTCCTCCACGTGGGAGCAGCTGGAGCCGCAAGTGCTGCAGTCATGGGTACATGCTTCAGACATATTGAATACTTCCTTTCGTAAATAGGTTGTGTTGTATGATGATCAAGGCAAATGCCTTAGGGTCAACTGGGGTTAATCGTAATCGTAGCTGCCGCCGCCGATGAACTCCCGGATGAGAGAGTCGGGATGGACCAGGGCGGGGTCGATGGGGATGAAGTGGTCGAAGGCCTTGCACAGGTCCAGCAGTTCGCCCCGGCGGGCATTCTCCTGGGGAACGGCCTCCATGAGGGGCTCTGCGTAGTGACGCATGACGGAAACCTCGTAAGCCAGAGAGGAGTCGAACTTGTAGTGGGCACGGTCCTTGAAGGGAGAAATGTAGAGCTTCTCGCCCCGGCGGACGTTGGCCCACATATCCATGGTCTCCGGCACGGTGGTGCCCCGGAAGTTATAGTCCCGGACGGAACGGCGGCACAGGCGCAGCCAGGTCCGCTTGAAGATCAGGTCCTGACCGTCCAGCACGTCGGACCGGGCGGAGATATACAGGCAGGCGGCCTGGGGGAACCGACCGGCGCAGTCGTCGTTCAGGGCGTGGATGCCCTCGAAAATGGCCACTTCGTTCTTGCCCAGGCGGAGAGGAGTGCCCATGTGGCTCATGCGCATCTGCCGGGCAAACTCGAACTTGGGCACCACAATGGGCTCACCCTTGGACAGTAGGGAGAAGTGATGGCGCAGGAGGTCCATGTCCATGCACTCGGGGGACTCATAGTCCAGCATGCCGTCGGCGGTGCGGGGAGCCGTCTTGGGGTTGAGGGTCTTGAAGTAGTTGTCCATGGAGATGGTGTGGGAGCGAACGCCCCGCTTCTCCAGTTCTTCCTTGATCTTCAGAGCCGTGGTGGTCTTGCCGGAGCCGGAGGGACCGGACAGCAGGACGATGGGGCTGTGCTTCAGGTTGTTCAGGATCACATCGGCGGCCGCGCTGACCTTACCGGCGTACTGGGCGTCGGTCTCTTCCAGGAAGCCTTTTACGTCCTGGTCGATGCGGCGGTTGATCTCTTTCAGCTGATAGCCCACAGGCTCGTCACAGGTGACAGGGATGTGGTTAGCCATGATACAGCCTCCTTACATGATAATTTATGGGGTCAGGCGAAGACGTTGATGGCGCCCCGATAGAGGATCGTGACGGCCTGACCACGGGTGGCGATGCCCTGGGGATCCAGAAGGTCCGCCTTCTTACCCAGGATAAGGCCGGCCTGGTTGGCCCAGATCAGGGCGTCCTGGGCATAGTCGTTCACCTGGTCGGCATCCCGGAAGGTGGACAGATCCCCTTCGGCGGTGGTGTCGAAGCCTTTGTACTGGGCGAAGCGGTGGAGGATGGCGGCCATCTGCTCCCGGGTGATGGAAGCGTTGGGGTCAAAGGCCGTGTCGGAGACACCGGTCACGATGCCGTTGGCGGTGGCCCAGAGGACGGCGTTCTCATAGTAGCTGCCCTCTTCCACATCGGTGAAAGTGTGGCTGCCCTGGGCTTCCTCTCCGGAGAACCGGTGAAGGGCAGTGACGAACTGACCACGGGTAATGGCCTGTTCGGGGCTGAACTTGGTGGCGCCGGTGCCGTTCATGTACTGGTTCTGGTAGGCATGGCCCACAGGCTCATAGAAGAAGTCGGACTTTTCCACATCGGAGAAGAGCTGGTTGGCGGCCACCATGGAAGAGGCGCCCATATCCTGCAGGCTGAAGGAGTAATCGATCCCCAGCTTGTGGGCTCTGGTGGGAACCTCGGC
>JAFYPT010000146.1 GCA_017547425.1 Ruminiclostridium sp. | reverse complement strand
CCGGTCGGCCAGATACCGCACCGATAGGGAGACCGCCGCCTCCATGGCCTGGTGGGTGAAGGCCAGACCGTGGTGGTGACTGTATCGGGGAGCCAGACTTTCCAATATGGTAAGGGCCTGTCCCGCCGAGGGCTCTGCCACCTGGACGGGCTGGAACCGCCGCTCCAGGGCGGCATCCTTCCGGATGACCCGGCGATATTCCTCTTGGGTGGTTGCACCGATCATGTGGAGCTGCCCCCGAGCCAGGGCGGGCTTTAAGAGGTTGGCGGCGTCGATGGCCCCCTCGGCGCTCCCGGCCCCGATGACCGTGTGGAGCTCGTCCAGGAAGAGGATGACGTTCCCCGCCCGGTGGACCTCGTTCAATATGTTTTTCACCCGCTCCTCAAATTCTCCCCGGTACTTGGTCCCGGCCACCACCGAGGGCAGGTCTAGAGCCAGGAGCCGCTTGGATCGGAGCTGCTGGGGGACCTGTCCTGCTGCCATCTTCTGGGCCAGACCCTCGGCCACTGCCGTTTTCCCCACTCCGGGTTCTCCCAGGAGTAGGGGGTTGTTCTTGGACCGGCGGATGAGGATCTGGATGACCCGCCGGATCTCCTCCTCCCGTCCGGTGACCGGGTCGTAGTGGCCCCGACTGGCCAGCTGGATCATGTCCCGGGTGTGCTGGTCCAGGAGCCGGGTGGCCACGGCGGAAGGGGGCGGGGTGTAGGCCTCGTTCTTCCGGGAGGAGGAAGAACGTTCCCCGCCGAAGGAGGCCCGAACCTCCCGGCTGAGGACCTGGGG
The DNA here is from genome assembly GCA_017547425.1 of Ruminiclostridium sp. Classification (GTDB taxonomy): domain Bacteria; phylum Bacillota; class Clostridia; order Oscillospirales; family Oscillospiraceae; genus Evtepia. The sequence goes on along the minus strand of JAFYPT010000146.1, from coordinate 7,937 downwards.
ATCCCGACCTGCCTGGGTGACCAGACGGCAGGCGCCGCCCTCCCGGGAGAAAAGGGCCAGCAGGAGATGGCGGGACCCCACCTGCCGGTGGCCCAGGGCAAGGCTCTCTTCCACAGCCCGGGTCAGGACTCCTTCCAGGTTGGGGGTGAGGGACCGGGCCAGAGGGAGGGGAGACCCCCGACCCTGGTCCCGGGTAAGGAGCTGGCGAAGCTGGGGCAGGGTGAGCCCGTGGCCGTTCAGGAGCTGGCAGGCCTGGGACCGGGGGTGACGGAGGAGCCCCAGCAGGAGGTGTTCGCTCCCCACATAGTCGTTGCCCAGGCTCTGGGCGAAGGTTCCGGCAGAGGACAGGCCTGCCCGGGCCATGGGGGTAAAGGTCACGGTTTGGATGGGGACCCCTCCTTTCCGGCCTGTGGGGTTTCCATGATGACGGATTTATGTCGCTTTTCGTGGGTGAGGGAGGAGGGAGCTCCTTCCAGGCTGGGGGTGGCGCTGCCCAATATTTCCAGGGGACGATTGGGGTTTTCCATGGTGTGTGACCGCCTTTCCGTGGTAAAAAACCACAATATATGGGGGAATTTGTTGTGTCATGACTGCTATGCAGTTTGTTTATCGCTAACTTTCGCCCTTTGCAGTGAAACCACCGGGTTTTGGTGGATTCTATCAAGGGATATTCCGATTTTGCCCAAAAACTGTGAAAATATCCGGAAGAAATTATGATTTAGGAATTGCATTTTTTCAAAAATGTGATACAATCATGGTTGCCAAGAAAAATTTATTATTGGAGGTACCTACCCATGGCATACGTTATCAATGCTGAGCTGTGCACCTTCTGCAAGAAGTGCATCGAGGAATGCCCCACCGGCGCTATCGTTGAAGGCACCGTCGACGGCAAGGAAGTCTGCATCGTCACTTCCGAGTGCATCGACTGCGGTGGCTGCGAGGACGCTTGCGAGACCGATCCCAAGGCTCTGGGCTTCGCTGAGTAATTTTACTCGTACAGCTTAAAAGCAACAAAGAATGAGCACGCTGAGATATCCGGCGTGCTCATTTTCTTTTCTGGCGAAGCCCGTCCGATTGGACGGGCTTTTTTATGTCTTGGTACCCAACCAAAAAACAGGCTTTTGGTTGAGTTTTTATATTAGATGTGGTATAATTCTCAAAATGCGGTTGTATGCTCTTTTTTAGGAGCGATCCCCATTGTCGGAAAAGGCTCTGCCTTTTTCGGCAGGCACCTTGAAAGGAGGTCCTTTCTCACTATGAAAATCGTTGTACTGGCCGGCGGTCTCAGTCCGGAGCGGAACGTCTCCCTCTCCTCGGGCACCATGATCACCGAAGCCCTGCGCACCCTGGGCCACCGGGCAGCTCTCGTAGATATGTACTTTGGTCTGGAGGATTACACCGGTCCTCTGGAGGACTTTTTCGACCAACCTGTGTCCGACGCAGGCAAGAAGGTGGACCGGGCTGAGCCCGACCTGGATGCCATTGCCGCATCCCGGAAGTGGCAGTCCCCCAGTCTCTTTGGCAAGAACGTCATCGAGCTGTGCCAGATGGCAGACATTGTCTTCCTGGCCCTCCATGGCTCCTGCGGTGAGGACGGCCGGGTCCAGGCCGCCTTCGATGTGCTGGGAATCCCCTACACCGGGGCGGGTTCCCTGCCCTCCGGCATTGCCATGGATAAGGACATGACCAAGCGGCTCATTGCCGGTCTGGATGTGCCTACCCCCAAGTGGGTCCGCACCGACTACACCGAAAAGGATGTGGACCGGCTCACCAGCACCACCGCCGTTCCCTGTGTCATCAAGCCCGTGGACAGTGGCTCCTCCATCGGCGTGGCCATTGCCCACACCAAGAAGGAACTCCACGCCGCCCTGATCGAAGGGCTCAAGTTCGGTGGCCGCTGCGTGCTGGAGCAGTACGTGGCCGGTCGGGAGATCCAGGTGGGCATCCTGGGCGACACCGCCCTGCCCTCCATCGAGATCATCCCCAAAGAGGGCTTTTACGACTATGCCAACAAGTACCAGCCCGGTGCCGCCGAGGAGATCTGCCCTGCCCCCATTCCCCCCGAATGGGAAAAGAAGCTGGGCCAGGCAGCCCTGACGGTCTACCACGCCCTGGGCCTGGAGGTATACTCCCGGGCCGACTTCATCGTGGATGAGGCCGGAACCCCCTGGTTCCTGGAGATCAACACCCTGCCGGGCATGACCCCCACCAGTCTGGTTCCCCAGGAGGCCGCCGCTGTGGGCATCGGCTACGGGGAACTCTGCCAGAAGATCATCGACCTGTCCCTGCAGGCCAGAAAGAAATAAGGGAGAAACAAGCTATGGAAGCCATGCGTGTACAGGAACTCCTCGCCGCCACCGGCGGTACCCTGCTGGGAGGCCCTGAAAATCAGAACCTGGATCAGGCCATCACCGCTGTGGAGACCGACAGCCGTGCCGCCCATGAGGGAGCCCTGTTCGTGGCCCTCCGGGGTGAGCAGACCGACGGCCACCGGTATATCTCTTCCGCCCTGGCCAACGGCGCTGCCGGCTGCCTGGTGGAGGACGCCCCCGAGGAATTCCTCCCCGGCAAGTTCTACATCCAGGTCCCCAGCACCCTGGAGGCCGTGGGCCATGTGGCCAAGGCCTACAAGGAGAAGTTCAACATCCCCGTCATCGGCGTCACTGGCAGTGTGGGCAAGACCACCACCAAGGATATGATCGCCGCCGTTCTGGGCCAGAAGTTCCGGGTCCTGAAGACCGAGGGTAACTTCAACAACGAGTTGGGTCTGCCCCTGACCCTCTTCCGCCTGACCCCCAAGGACGAGATCTGCGTCCTGGAAATGGGCATGAGCGCCCTGGGCGAGATCGACTACCTGACCAAAATCGTGGTCCCCGATGTGGCGGTCATCACCAACGTGGGCGATGCCCACATTGAGAACCTGGGCAGCCGGGAGAACATCCTCAAGGCCAAGAGCGAGATTTTTAACTACATGACAGCCGACGGTCTGGCTGTCCTCAGCGGGGACGACGCCATGCTCCGCACCCTGGACGGGAAGGTCACTCCCAAGACCGTCTTCTGCGGTGCGGTGGGCCAGACCCCCTACCAGGCCAGCGGCATCACCCAGCTGGGGGCCAAGGGCATGGAGTGCACCATCAAGACCCCTGCAAACCAGTTTACCGTCACCGTGCCCGCCCTGGGCAACCACATGATCTACCCCGTCCTCATGGCCTGCGCCATTGGCGAACACTTTGGCCTCACCGGGGAGGAACTGGCCGACGGCATCCGGGCTTTCGTCCCTACCAAGATGCGCATGAACGTGGTCCACAAGGGTGAGGTCACCATTCTGGACGATGCTTACAACGCCAACCCCCAGTCCATGCGTGCGGCCCTGGAAGTCCTCTCCCAGAGCGGCGGCCAGCGCCGAGTGGCCATCCTGGGCGATATGTTCGAGCTGGGCGTGCTGGGTCCCGAACTCCACCGGGGTGTGGGCGAGTTTGCCGGCACCGTGGGGAACATCGATGCCATTCTGGCCGTGGGCGACCTGGCCTGGAATCTTTACGATGCGGCCTGCCAGTCCAATGTCCCTGACGTGATCCACGCCTGGACCAAGGAGGAGGCTAAGAAGTACCTGCCCGACTTGGTCAAACCCGGTACGGTCATCCTGGCCAAGGCTTCCAGAGGCATGCACTTTGAGGAGCTGGTTCTCGAAGTAAAGCGTTTAGCACCAGCGGAATAAATCCTGTTCCCCTCATCCGTCACGGCTTCGCCGTGCCACCTTCTCCCCGGGGAGAAGGCTATGGCCAAAGGCTTCCCCCTGGGGGGAAGCTGTCACCGCAGGTGACTGATGAGGGGGCCTGAAATAAAAAGCACCCGCCAAGGGCGGGCGCTTTCCAGGGTATTCTTTTATCCCATCATGTTGTTAAAGTCCACGATCATCTTCTTGGGGGTGTGCTTGATGAGCTCCTCCAGGGTCTCCTCATAGGGAGCGCAGGCGATGGTGCGGTCGGTGATGTAACCGGTGATCAGGAAGGCGGGAACCACGTCGTAGGCGGGAGTCCAGCCCTTGGCATTGCCGCAGTCCAGCCCGTCGGTGACGGAAGCGGGATCGCCCTCCTCGGTGCCGAAGACGGTGCCGTTGGGGATGTCCAGGTCAATGTCGTCGGAGTTCATGACGGCATAGAAGGGGATGGAGTGGAAGTAGCAGGCGATGGCCAGCTCATAGGTGCCTACGGGAGCCTTCAGGTCGCCGGACTTGGCGGCCAGGATGCCGTCGGCCAGGACCACATGTGCCCCCTGGCGTGCCAGGTAGGTGGCGGCTGCGTGGTCGGGAATGAGGGTGAAAGGAATGTCTTCCTTGGTCAGCTCCTGGGCGGTGATGGTAGCCGCTGCCAGAGAGGGACGGCCCTCCAGAATGGCCAGCTGCTCGATCTGACCGCGCTTGACGCCCCGGCGGGCAATGCCCAGCGCGCCCCAGGGGGATGCAGAGTGGAAGACGCCGCCGTCGGCGCGGACCAGAACACGGGTGCCCTCACTCATCATATCGGTGCCGTTGCGGCAGATGTTGCGGGATGCGACGACCATCTGGCGCTCGTAGGTCACGGCGGTGGCCAGGATAGCGGTGAGGCGGTCTGCGTTCTTCAGATAGGCCTCGGGGGGATTCTTCATGAACTTCATGGCGTGCGCCATGTCACGGTGGCCCTTGCGGCTTTCCATGAGCAGGTCGGCGGCGGCGTTCAGCGCCACGTCGTACTCCTCGGTGAGCTGCTTGTCCTGGTGCTCGATGGCGGCCAGCGCGAAGCCATATGCGCCTGCCATGGCGGCCACCTTCTCGTCCAGGATCACGCCGGAAGAGAGGGTCTCAGCCACGGCCTTCACGGTGCTGCAGGGGATCCAGGATTCCTCCTGGGGATACTTGGTCTGGTCCAGGAGAGACAGGACCTGACCCTGCCACTGAAGTGCGATCATAGGGGGTTACCTCCTGTGTAGTAAAGTAAAAAATCAGCGATAGCTGTCCTTGATGGGGCTATCATATCATAATTTCAGGGCCAACGCCACTCCTGTTTTGGGAAAATGTTGGCCCCTCAGAGGAAGTCAGTACATGATCGATATTGCGGTACGAGATTTAGCAAAAGAATATGAGGTGGGGCAGCCAGTCCTCAACGGGCTCACCTTCCAGGTGGACACCGGCGAGCGGGTGGGTATCCTGGGCCGCAACGGCTCCGGAAAGACCACCCTCTTCCGGATCCTCACCGGCCAGGAGTTTGCCGACAGCGGCGATGTGATCATCGCCCCGGGCAAGCGGCTGGGTCTGATCTCCCAGATTCCCGTCTACCCCGTGGGCTTCACGGTGGAGGACGTTCTGCGGACGGCCTTCGACCATCTGAAAGCTATGGAGGAGGAGATGCATGAGCTCTCTCTCCAGCTCTCCGGGGGAGATAAGGACCTCCTGGCCCGGTATGACCGGCTCCAGGTGGCCTTTGAGACCGGGGGCGGTTACGAGACCGAGACTCGACTGGAGAAGGTCTGTTCCGGCCTGGGCATTGAAAAATCCTTCCGGGAAAAGTTCTTTGCCGACCTGTCCGGCGGCGAGAAGACCCGGATCAACCTGGCCCGCCTGATCCTGGTGGACACGGAGATCCTCCTGCTGGACGAGCCCACCAACCACCTGGACCTGAACGCCACCATCTGGCTGGAAGAGTACATCAAGACCTATAAGGGCACCGTCCTCATCATCTCCCACGACCGATACTTCCTGGATCGGACCATCGACCGGGTGATTGAAGTGCGGGATGGCAAGGCCGAGTTCTATTCCGGCAACTACTCCTTCTACGCCGTGGAAAAGGAGAAGCGGTATCTGGAACAGCTCCGCCAGTACCAGAAGGAGCAGGCCGAACTGAAGCGCCTGTCGGACACCGTCCGGTCCATGCACGAGCACAACACCGAACTGCTCCACAAGCGGGCCTTCTCCATCGAAAAGCGTATGGCCAAGATGGCGGGCACCGCCCGTCCCACCAAGACCAGAAAGATGAACGTGAAGTTCGGCACCGCCGAGTTCCACGCCGACGACCTGCTGGAACTGAAGAACCTGGACAAGGCATTCGGTGCCCAGAAGCTCTTTGACGATGTCTCCCTCCGGGTGGAGGACGGGGACCGGATCGCCCTCATTGGCGACAACGGCACCGGTAAGTCCACCCTGCTGAAGATCATCCTGGGAGAGGAGCTCCAGGACGGCGGCACCGTCAAGCAGGGCGGCACGGTGAAGACCGGTTACCTGCCCCAGCAGGTGAAGTTTGAGGACCCCAGCCGGACTCTCTTTGAGACCATGCTCTACGAGGCCAACTGCAACGCCCAGCAGGCCCGTGACCGACTGGGAACCTTCCAGTTCCAGGGGGAGGACGTCTTTAAGACGGTCTCCGTCCTGTCCGGCGGCGAGCAGAGCCGCCTGCGGCTGTGTATCCTCATGGACGAGAAGGTGAACTTCCTGGTCCTGGACGAACCCACCAACCACCTGGACCTGGAGTCCAGAGAGTGGATCGAAAACGCCGTGGAAGACTACGAAGGGACCCTTCTCTTCGTCTCCCACGACCGATACTTCATTGATCGTTTTGCCACCCGCATCTGGACCCTGGAGAACGGAAAAATCTCCGACTTCAAGGGGGACTATGTGGCCTACCAGGCCATGCGGGAGCGGATGAAGACCCTGGCTCCTCCCCCCAAGAAGGAGGAAAAGGTCAAGAAGGAAAAGCCCAAGCGCACCGGCGGCACCAAGCAGCTGAAGAAGGAACTGGCCGCAGCCGAAAAGCGCATGGAAAAGCTGGACCAGCTCATGGAAGAGTTGAACACCCAGAAGGAGGCCGCCGGATCCGACTACCAGAAGCTCCAGGAACTCATGGAGCAGGAGGCCGCTTACACGGAGGAATACGACTCCCTCATGGAAAAGTGGGAGGAACTCTCCACCGCCATTGAGGCGGAAGAGGGGTAACCCTTTCCCTCACAACTTACGTTAAACCAAAAATTTTATCATAAAGGAGAAATCACCATGTCTGAGAACAAGAACAACGTCATGACCACTGAGGAAAAGATGAAGGAACTTTTCGACCTGATGGACGCTAAGGCAGCTGCCGGCGAACTGATCGAAGTGGAAGACGACGAGAAGTTCGAAGAGGAATTCAAGAAGGAGATGCAGGAGGCCATGACCCCCATGTCCCCCTCCGAGGTGGCCGGCATTGAGTACTCCATGATGATGAACCAGTTCGAGGCTATGCTGGAGGACTGGAACCGCCGTGAGGCTGAGGAGCAGGCCGCTGCAGCCGCTGCTGCCAAGGCCGCAAAGGAAGCCGAGGAAGCTGCTGCCAAGGGCGAGTAATGCTGTCCCAGCTTCGCAACCTGGTCCTCCGCCTGGAGGAACTGGAAACCCAGCTGGCCCAGCCGGAGACTTATGCCGACCCCGGCAAGCTCTCCCGGCTTACCAAGGAACAGAAGGACCTGACCCCGGTGGTAGACACCTACCATCGGTGGCAGGCCGCTCTGTCCGAACTGGCCGGTCTGGAGGAACTCCTCTCCGACCCGGAGTGCCGGGACCTGGCCCAGGCAGAGTTTGGCCCCCTGAAAGCTGAGACCACCCGTCTGGAAGAGGAACTAAAGCTCCTGCTCATCCCCAAGGACCCCATGGACGACAAGTCTGTCATCATGGAGATCCGGGCCGGCGTGGGCGGGGAAGAGGCCGCCCTCTTTGCCCACAGTCTCTACCGCATGTACTCCATGCACGGGGAGCGTCAGGGCTGGCGGCTGGAGCTGGCCGGTCTCAGCGAGACCGAGTTGGGGGGCATCAAGGAGATCTCCTTCCTGGTGGAAGGGGAGGGGGCCTTTGCCCGGCTCAAGCATGAGAGCGGCGTCCACCGGGTCCAGCGGGTCCCGGAGACCGAATCGGGCGGTCGCATCCATACCTCCACCTG
>JAFYPT010000021.1 GCA_017547425.1 Ruminiclostridium sp. | reverse complement strand
CGGATATCCTGAATGGCTCTGCCGATCTGGGCCTGCGGTACCTCCAGATGGAAGGTATAGACCGGTTCCAGCAGGATACTTTTTGCCTGCATCAGGCCCTGACGGACGGCACGGTAGGTGGCCTGACGGAAGTCGCCGCCCTCGGTGTGCTTCAGGTGGGCACGACCGGCCACCAGGGTGATCTTCATATCCGTGATGGGTGACCCGGTCAGCACACCCAGGTGGGGCCGTTCCTCCAGGTGGGAGAGGATGAGCCGCTGCCAGTTCCGGTCCAGCAGGTCCTCCGAGCAGTTGGCGTCAAAGACTAGACCCTGGCCCTGTTCCAGAGGCTCCAGGATGAGATGAACCTCGGCGTAGTGGCGGAGGGGCTCAAAGTGACCCACGCCCTCCACGGTATCGGTGATGGTCTCCTTGTACAGGATACGCCCGGCATCCACCTCCACCTCCACGTCGAACCGCTCGGAAATGAGACTCTTGAGGACCTCGATCTGGACCTGGCCCATAAGCCGGGCGTGAATTTCCCGGGTACGGTCATCCCAAAGGATGGACAGCACGGGGTCCTCCTCCTCCAACAGTCGGAGCTTGGGGAGCATCACCTGAGGGTCACAGCCCTCGGGCAGGACCAGGCGGTAGGTGAGAACAGGTTCCAGCAGAGGAGGCGCCGCCGGGGACTCGTACCCCAATCCCTGACCGGGGTAGGTCTGGGTAAGACCGGTGATGGCACAGATCTGGCCGGCCTTGGCCACCTCGATGGCATCAAACTTGGAGCCAGAGTACAGGCGGACCTGGGTGACCTTCTCCTCCACCGTATCCTCCCCACGGAGGGGATAGTATTCCAGGGGAGAGCGGACCTTGAGAGATCCGCCGGTGACCTTGATGTAGGTCAGTCGGCCGCCCTGGGGATCCCGGGCGATCTTAAAGACCCGGGCGCCAAACTCCTCGGGATAAACGGGATTTTCTGTAAACTCGGTGATGCCTTGCAGGAATTCCTCCACACCGTCCATCTTGAGGGCGGCACCGAAGAAGACCGGGAAGAGCTTGCCCAGACGGATGAGACCGGAGATGTCCCGGGTGGGGAGGGTCCCCTCTTCCAGGTACTTGTCCAGGAGGGCTTCCTCCCGGAGGGCGATGGTTTCCAGCCAGTCGTTTCCCCGGTGGGTGAAGTCCACGCAGCCCTCGTCCAGGTGCTTGCGCAGGTCGGTCATAAGGCGGGTGGCGCCGTTGGTGGGCAGGTCCATCTTGGTGACAAAAATGAAGGTAGGGATCTGGTTCCGCCGCAGGAGCCGCCACAGGGTCTCCGTGTGGGCCTGGACCCCGTCGGTGCCGCTGATGACCAGGATGGCGTAGTCCAATACCTGCAGGGTCCGCTCCATCTCGGCGGAGAAGTCCACGTGACCGGGGGTGTCCAACAGAGTCACCGACAGGTCAGGGGTCTGGAAAATGGCCTGCTTGGAGAAGATGGTGATGCCTCTGGCTCGTTCCAGGGCATGGGTATCTAAATAGGAATCCCGGTGGTCTACCCGGCCCAGCTTCTGGATGGTGCCGGCGGCGTAGAGAAGGGCCTCGGAGAGGGTGGTCTTACCCGCGTCTACGTGGGCAAGGATCCCGATGACAAGTCGTTTCATAACAATCACCTCTTGGTAAGGTAATAGTTGATTATACCATAGAACGAACCGTTGGGGAAGAGGGACAGGTCGGGTTCTACTTCCCCCCTCTCCTTCATACCCATATCCCAGAGACTACCTGCAAGGAGAATTTCTATGGATCACATCTACCAGGACATTGCCACCCGCACGGCGGGGGACATCTACATCGGGGTGGTGGGCCCCGCCCGGACGGGAAAGTCCACCTTCATCAAACGCTTCATGGAGACCATGGTCCTGCCCAACATCCCCGACGCCTACCGCCGGGAGCGGGCCCGGGATGAGCTGCCTCAGTCCGGGTCTGGCCGGACGGTGATGACCGCTGAGCCCAAGTTCGTCCCGGAGGAGGCTGTGGCCGTGGACATGGAGGGAGGCGGGGCTTTCTCGGTCCGGCTTATCGACTGCGTGGGCTATCTGGTCCCCGGGGCCGTGGGTCAGCTGGAAGACGACCTGCCACGGATGGTCCGGACCCCCTGGTTCCCCCAGGAGATCCCCATGGCCGAGGCGGCGGAGATCGGCACCCGGAAGGTCATCGCCGAGCACTCCACCATCGGCATTGTGGTGACCACGGATGGCTCCATCACCGACATTCCCCGCCGAGACTATGCCGAGGCGGAGGAGCGGGTCATCTCCGAGCTGAAAGCCCTGGGCAAGCCCTTCCTCATCCTCCTCAACTGCGCCCGGCCCCAGACCGAAGCCGCCCAGGCACTCCGTCGGGAATTGGCCGAGAAGTACGACGTGACCTGCCTGGCGGTGAGCTGTCTGGAACTGGACCAGGGCCAGGTGACGGAGGTCATCCGGTCGGTCCTGTACGAATTCCCCCTGACCCAGCTGGGCATCTTCCTGCCCCCCTGGGTGGACGCTCTGCCGGGGGACCACCCCATCAAGGCCGATCTCTTCCGGGCCATTCGGGAGAATATGGAGGGTCTGGCCCGCATCCGGGACGTGTCCCCGGTGGTGGCGGCTCTGGGGGACTGTTCCCGGGTGGAGGAGGCACGGGTCACCAGTCTGAACCTGGGCACCGGCAAGTGCGAGGCCCGGCTGGACCTGCCCCGGTCCCTCTTCTACGAAACCCTCACTCAGCAGACCGGCCTGCCCATCCCCGACGACGGAACGTTGATGGAACTCCTCTCCGACCTGGGCCGCCAGCGGTCGGAGTACCAGCGGGTGGCCGCCGCCATGGAGGAGGTCCGGGCCACGGGCTACGGCATTGTGGTGCCGGATTCGGCCGAACTGGAACTGGCCGAACCGGAGATCATTCGCCAGGGGGGCCGGTATGGGGTCCGCCTCCGGGCCAAGGCTCCCTCCATCCACATGATACGGGCGGATATCCAGGCGGAGGTATCCCCCATTGTGGGCAGCGAAAAGCAGTCGGAGGATATGCTCTCCTTCCTGCTGAAAGAGTTCGAGGATGCCCCGGAAAAAATCTGGCAGAGCAACATCTTTGGCCGGTCCTTCCATGAGCTCATCAACGAGGACCTGGCCTCCAAACTCAAGCACATGCCGGAGGATGCCCGCCAGAAGATGCAGCAGACCCTGGAACGCATCCTTAACGAAGGGTCCGGTGGACTCATCTGCATAATCCTATAACAAACCAGGAAAATTGTCAGAAAACAATTGCTTTTTCCCCCAGTTCCACCTATAATAAAGGTTAATATCTTTATGAGCAGGAGGCGGCAGGGATGATTTTTACCGTCGACATCGGCAACACCACCATCACCATGGGTCTCTTCTCCCCCGAGGGAGAGCTGACCTTCCGAGGTGAGATCAAAACCGACCGGAATAAAACCCCGGACCAGATCGCCATCGACGTAATGGATATGTTCCGCCTGAAGCAGGCCGATATCCAGTCGGTGACCGGTGCGGCTGTGTCCAGCGTGGTTCCCCCCATGACTGCCGCCATGGAGGACGCTATCCGGCTCCTGTGCGGGGTGAAGCCCATGATCGTGGGTCCTGGCGTAAAGACCGGTATGAACATCCGGGCCGAAGTCCACAACCAGCTGGGTGCCGACATCGTGGCCACCTCGGTGGGTGCCCTGCAGAAGTACGAGGCCCCCATCATCGTCATCGACATGGGCACCGCCACCAGCATGTCCTATCTGGGCAAGAGCACCTATGAGGGCTGTGTCCTCATCCCCGGCGTGCGCCTGTCTCTGGAGGCCCTGTCCGGCCGTGCCGCTGAGCTCCCCCACATCTCCATCGAGGCCCCCCATTCCGTCCTGGGCCGCTCCACGGTGGATGCCATGCGCTCCGGTGTGGTCTACGGCCATGCGGGGATGATCGACAGCATGATCCAGCGGATGGAGGCCGAGGCCGGTCCCGCCGCCACCCTGGTGATGACCGGGGGCAACGGGGACGCCATCCTGCCCCACTGCAAGCGGGACATCATCTATGACGAGAATCTCATCCTGGACGGCCTGTACTACCTGTACCAGAAGAACCACCAGGAGAAGAGACGGAAGAAACACCTTGAGTGAACCGAAGCCCCCTCACACGAGGGGGCTTTGTTGCAAGGATCGTGGTATCCTGCCGCGTAGAAGGGACGCACCCCAAAGGGTACAGACTACGTTACGAAAGAAGGTCCTGTTCATGAACCCCTACCTCGACATCCACCCTGAAGTTGCAGAGGCATTGAAGCAGGGAAAACCCGTGGTGGCCCTGGAGTCCACCATCATCTCCCACGGGATGCCCTACCCCCAGAACGTCCAGACCGCCCTGGAGGTGGAGGAAGTGGTCCGGTCCGCCGGAGCCGTCCCCGCCACCATCGCCATTTTAAAAGGCCGTCTCAAGGCCGGTCTCACCCGGGAGGAGATCGAATCCCTGGGCCAAAAGGGCCAGGCCGTCACCAAGACCTCCCGCCGGGACCTGGCCATCCTCATCGCCAAGGGGATGGACGGGGCCACCACCGTGGCCACCACCATGATGATCGCCCACATGGCGGGCATCCGGGTCTTTGCCACCGGGGGCATCGGCGGGGTCCACCGGGGAGCGGAAACCACCATGGACATCTCCGCCGACCTCCAGGAGCTGGCCCAGACCGACGTGGCCGTGGTGTGCGCCGGAGCCAAGGCCATCCTGGACCTGAAACTCACCTTGGAATACCTGGAGACCCACGGGGTCCCCGTCCTGGGCTATGGGACGGAGGAGCTCCCCGCCTTCTATACCCGGACCTCCGGCCTCTCCGTGGATTACCGGGTGGACAGCCCGGAGGAACTGGCGAAGATCATGCAGGTCCGCCGGGACCTGGCCCTTTCCGGGGGCATTCTCATCACCAATCCCATCCCGAAAGCCTGGTCCATGGACCCGGAAGTCATCAACGCCGCCATCCACCGGGCCATCGGCGAGGCGGAATCCCAGGGCATCACCGGCAAGGCCGTGACCCCCTTCCTCCTGGCCCGGGTGAAGGAACTCACCGGGGGAGACAGCCTCGAGTCCAACATCGTCCTGGTGAAGAACAATGCAAGGCTGGCCGCAGAGGTGGCGGCGGCTTTGTGCCAATGACTTGCCTATGTAGGGGCGGATTCCATATCCGCCCGCAAAAAACCCAGACCATTCGGTCTGGGTTTTTCTTTACTTCTTCGGATAGGGATACTGCTTCTTCAAAAACTCGGCGAAGCTGGCCGCCGCCTTGGTGGGGGACTTGGGCAGGGCCACGCCCAGCACCCGGTGGGGGACGGGATTCAACTCCAGCACCCGCAGGTTGTCCGGCAGACGGCCCAGACTCAGCCAGGGCATGGCGGTGACACCCAGCCCCTGGGCCACCATGGCCAGGATGGAAGAGTCGTCGTCGCTGGACACGTTCAGCTGCTGGTGGGACAAGACATCCATGTGGTGCTCCAGGGCGTTCATAGGGGACATGATGAGGGGATACCGGGCGAACGCCTCCTGGCTGATGACCTTCTGATCCGGGGGAAGAAGGTGGGCGGGGACCACGGCGTAGTAGGGATCCTCCATGAGGGGGTACCACTGGGCCCCCTGGCAGCGGTAGGCATCCCCCAGGGCCAGGTCGATCCGGTTTTCCCCCAGCCACTGGGGAAGCTGATCGGTGCTGACCCGCAGGTCAAAGACCACCTTGGGGTTTTCTGCCCGGTAGTTTTGGAGGATCTGGGGCAGCCAAGAGCTGGAGATGCTGGCAAAGGATCCAATGCGGATGGTGGCCTGCTCCCCCTCTGAGAGGTTCCGGGCCTCCTTGGCCAGACGGGTCAGGACGGACTCGGCCTCCAACAGCAGGGGCAGGAGTTCCTCCCCGGCAGGAGTCAGCCGGACCCCTGTGTGGCTCCGGGCCAGGAGCTTGCAGGACAGCTCGTTCTCCAGGGAGTTCATCATCTGGGTCACGGCGGACTGGGTGCAGTTCAATTCCTGAGCAGCCTTGCTGAAGCTGCCGGTGCGGTAGGTGGTCAGCAGGGCGTGTATCTTTCTGTCATCCATGGGAATCACCTGTTTCTTCGATATTAGAATATCTTATTCATTCATCAAATAATCTGTCTTCACAGATGTTTGGCGGGGTGCTAGAATAAGTCCAACCCAATCGGAAGGCGGGTAACGGACAGGCCTTTCTTGGCAATCTTTAGGCCGTCCGCTTCCGGCTCACACCAAGCCGGCCGTTGGCTCGATTCGCTCCTCGAGCCTGACGGGAAACCGTTTTCTGTCTCTGCCAGGGGTGTGGCGTGGAGAAAAATGAGACAGATCTCTTTCCATATTCTCCTTTTTTGATGCTGTTCCAGCCCTTCCTGCCCCTCTCTCCCAATGTCAAATTTCCGTGCTGTGAACAGAAGAGAAGTTGCTGCCCCTGACCGCCTGCCGGTCAGGGGCAGCGGCTTTTGGGGCAAAAGAAAAAGAGCGGCTGAACAATCAGCGGCTCCAGAGAAAAACAGCATGAGGGCAGGGATCCTTGTACTCCGTCTGTTTGCCTGAGAGATTCGGCCCGTAAGCCTTGCACCTTCGGCACTCAACTGAATGAGATTCTCCAGAGATCCCTCTGCAGCCAGTTTCTTGCGATCCTAGCGGCCTCATCGGGCCATATGATGTTGATGTATTGTAAAGAGGATAGCACGTTTTCAGCCAAAAAGCAACAGAAAACATCAAAAAACCTTGTGGACGACATGAGAAGTTTTTATGTTTCAGACAGGTAAAACCCCTTCCCCGGACGAGGAAGGGGTTTTTCATTCGTGATGTTCCCGGTCGGGTCCCAGGCTCACCATCAGCCTGCCCAGGCAGGAGCGGATGAGCTTTCGGGTGGGCCGGTCCAGCTCCCGGTAGGCGTGGGCAAAGGCCCGGGTGTTTTCCGGCAGGTGCTCAGCGATCTCCGTGAGGGTCTTTGCCTCTCCTGCCGACAGGAGGTAGAAGATCAGCTCCACAAAGGCCTCCAGCTCCCAGGGAGCCAACGACTCCATCCATCGGTGAAGGGAGTGGGCCGACTTCTCCCCCAGGACGGACCGATGGGCCCGGAACCGGAAGGCAGTTCCCCGGACCTCCCAAGTGAAGGGGTCATGCTGGCCCTGGATCCCCGAGCCGTGGCTGTGGATCACCAGGAACTGGCCTGTGGGGTGGAGGAGGGTGCCCACAATGGAGGACTGGGGCACATACACGTCGATCTTATGGAGTTGGTTCCGGTAGGCCTTGGTGCTGGTGAGATCCCGGGCAAAGCCGGGGCCGTCGAAGCTGTCCACCAGATGGATCCGGACCCGGACCAGAGGCGGTGCCTGG
>JAFYPT010000145.1 GCA_017547425.1 Ruminiclostridium sp. | reverse complement strand
GGTGGGCAAATCAAACAGCTCCCGAATGAGCTTCTTTTCCTGCTCCACGCTGATGATATCCACCGCCGTCTGGATGATGCCCGCCCGCTCGATGAGACGTCGGGTCATGGTGGCCCCGGCAGCAGCCCGGACGGCAATGATGCCGTCCTCCGTATAGTAGGACACCCGGGGGACCTTGTTCATGTTGGAGGCCGGGTGCTGTTCAAACCAATACAGGGGCGTAACGAAATCCACATCCAACTGGGGTTCCTCGGTGAAGCCCAGAACAGGGACCCAATCCAGCCCCGGCTTCTTCTGCATCTGAAGCCAGCCGTAAATAGGGTGGCGGTCATAGCAATACTGACAGGAGCCGTCCTCCTGAATCACCCCTTCCTCCAGGAGAAGGGGCATTCGGGCGTACTCCATGGTGGAGCCCACGTCGGTGGTGTAGGTCTTCTCCCCAAACCGGACCCCCAGGACCCGGTGGCGGCGGAACTCAATGGCCTCCCCGGTGATGATACGGGAGTTGTAGCTGGTGACCTGGAACCCCAGAGAGTACAGAAGCCAGTTGTAGAGGGTGTTCAGCTCGGCGCACACGCCGCCCCGGCGACGGGTGACAATCTTATCAAACAATGCCTCGTGGTCCAGAGACAAGGGAATCCCCGCCAGGATATCCAGGTTCTCAAAGGGAACCGTCCGCTGATGGGCCTTGTGGATGGCGGTCAGCCCCGCCAGGTCCAAGGTCACAGGACCGGTGTGCCCGATGCGGGTTAAGTAGGCCGCAATTTGTTCCCCGGTCATCTTGGGACCATTCTGTTCGTTATATCTCATAAGATAGAACACTACCTTTCTTTGTCTGTCATACCTCCCCTGTGAGGGGAGGTACCCCGAAGGGGTGGAGGGGTGCGGGGCCAAAGGGTATGCTGTCGCACCGATACGACATTTATATCCCAGGATAACACCCCTCAGTCAGCCTAACGGCTGCCAGCGCCCCTCTAAAGGGGAGCCTTTCCGGCTACTGCACCACAGTATCCTTTTTTCTCCTTCCGTTATAGCACAGGTTTTTCACACAGTCAAAGGATAAATCAGAAAGGAGCACACCATGAGTTATTACTATAACACCGAAACCGCCCTGTTGGGCCTTGTCATTGCCGGTTTTGCTGTTTGGACATTCAACTCCTACCGCCTGGGCAAATTCCGTGGGAAGAAGGTTCTCCTCCCCTGGGTCCTGGGCAGTCTCCTGGTTCTGGTTATCCTAGCTTACCTCCTGTACACAACCTGAATTACCGCCATTGTTTTCCCTTCTCCCCCTTGACAACTCCCCCAAGATTTTTTATACTATTGCAGAAAAGGCTATGATGGGAAAGAGTATGCGAGGAGCAGGGGCTCAGAGAGAGGACGGTTGGTGCGAGTTCTACCCCGGCGGCGCAGAAGGTCGTCCCGGAGCTGTCTGCCGGAACCGTTAGTATGGCAGGCCGGACTCCCCCGTTACGGGAAAGAAGTGCGGACAGAGGGTTTCTGTCCGAATTCAGGTGGTACCGCGGAACTCGTTTTCGCCCTGAAGCCCAGGCGGGCTTTGGGGCGTTTTGTTTTTCTGCGCCCAAAAAGGAGTTATCCCATGAGTGAATCCATCTATCCCTTTGTCAACCAAACCAACTACGACCTGGCCGCCCTCAAGGCCCTGAACGACCTGGCGGAAAAGACTGTCCGGAAGGAGAAGTCCAAGCGCACCCGTACCCTGTGCTACGTCATTGGCGCAGCCTGTCTGGCCGGCGGCGTGCTGACCCACAACATCCAGAGCACGGTCTCCAGCCTTCTTCTCCTCTACGGTGTCCTCCTGCTGTGGGTGGGCATCTCCTGGAAGTCCTGGCAGCTTCGCTCCACCAAGAGCCAGCTGAAGCGGGGCATGAACATCTGCGTCTACGAGTTCGACGACGAGGAGATCATCTGCAACACCGAGGCCGTGGTCAACCGCTACAGCTACGAGCAGGTGGAGGCCGTGGTGGCCAGCCAGGACTACTACGCCATCTTCTTCGACAAGAACAATGGCATCATCATCGACCGCAAGGGCTTCACCGAGGGCGATGACATGTTCTTCAAGTCCTTCATCGGTCAGCACACCAAAATCCCGGTCCAGGACGTTTAAAGACTTTTGGAATGGGACCCAAATCCCCCATCCCAAAAGTGAAGACTTGCAGCCTGCTGCGCGCGCCCTTTGGGCACACTGGCAGGCTGAGAAGTATTTTTTACCCGGCACATGTCCGTGCAAAAAATGTATTTCATTTTGTTCCGCCGTCTGCGGACAGCGGAATTCTGCGAAGCTTTTCAGTATAGTACAGTAAGGAGAACTGATTACCATGAGAAAAGAATTACCCAAGGTCTATGACCCCAAAGAGGTCGAAGGCCGCATCTACGCCCAGTGGGAGGAAAACAAGTGCTTCGCCGGCATCCGTGATGCCAAGAAGAAGCCCTACACCATTGTCATGCCTCCCCCCAACGTCACCGGTCAGCTGCACATGGGCCACGCCATGGACTGCACCCTGCAGGACATCCTGATCCGCTTCAAGCGCATGCAGGGCTACGCCGCTCTGTGGGTTCCCGGCACCGACCACGCCGGCATCGCCACCCAGATCAAGGTGGAAGAGGAGCTGCGTGTGAAGGAAGGCCTGACCCGCTACGACCTGGGCCGTGAGAAGTTCCTGGACCGTGTTTGGGACTGGAAGAACCTCTACGGCAACCGCATCGTGGAGCAGCAGAAGAAGATGGGCGCATCCTGCGACTGGGACCGCTCCCGCTTCACCATGGACGAGGGTTGCTCCAAGGCCGTCCGCGAGACCTTCTGCGAGCTGTACGAGAAGGGCCTGATCTACAAGGGCTCCCGCATCATCAACTGGTGCCCCAACTGCGTCACCGCTCTGTCCGATGCCGAGGTCGAGTACGTGGACAAGCCCGGTAAGCTGTGGCACATCAAGTACCCCATCGAGGGCGAGGAAGGCCGCTACCTGACCGTGGCCACCACCCGTCCCGAGACCATGCTGGGCGACTCCGGCGTGGCCGTCCACCCCGAGGACGAGCGCTACAAGGACATCGTGGGCAAGCACTGCATCCTGCCCCTGATGGACCGTCCCATCCCCATCGTGGCCGACGACTATGTTGAGATGGACTTCGGCACCGGCTGCGTCAAGATGACCCCCGCCCACGACCCCAACGACTTTGAAGTTGGCCTGCGCCACAACCTGGAGTCCATCCGTGTCCTGAACGACAACGGCGTGGTCAACGAGCTGGGCGGCAAGTACGAGGGCATGGACCGCTACGAGGCCCGCAAGGCCATCATCGCCGACCTGGACGCTCTGGGCCTGCTGGAGAAGATCGACGAGCATCCCCACAACGTGGGCACCTGCTACCGCTGCCACAACGACGTGGAGCCCATCATCTCCGCTCAGTGGTTCGTGAAGATGGAGCCCCTGGCCAAGGAAGCTCTGCGCGTGGTCAACGAGGGCGAGACCAAGTTCGTCCCCGACCGTTTTGCTAAGACCTACACCAACTGGATGGAGAACGTCCACGACTGGTGCATCTCCCGTCAGCTGTGGTGGGGCCACCAGATCCCCGTGTGGTACTGCGAGGACTGCGGCCATGTCACCGTGTCCCGCGAGGATGCCTGCAAATGCGAGAAGTGCGGCTCGGCGAACATCGAGCGCGACCCCGACGTGCTGGACACCTGGTTTTCCTCCG
>JAFYPT010000020.1 GCA_017547425.1 Ruminiclostridium sp. | reverse complement strand
GGGACACTGAGGGCCAGGCTCTGGAGACCATCCGCCGGGTGGTCACCGAGTTCACCGAGAATGGCCCCACCGAGGAGGAGCTCTCCCGTGCCCGGGAGCAGTCCAAGGCCAACGTGGTCATGGGCATGGAATCCACCCAGAGCCGCATGAGCCATGCGGGACGGTCCCTGCTGTTCACCGGCAAGATACTCTCTGCCGAGGAGATCATCGGGGCCTATGACGCCGTCACAAAAGAGGATGTCATGGCCCTGGCCAAGGAGATCTTCGACTGGGACAAGGTCTCCCTCTCCGCTGTCGGCCAGGTCCGGGACGTGGAGGAGTACAAGGAAATTTTATTTGGGTAAGAAAAAAGAACCTTCCGTGAGGAAGGTTCTTTTTTATGCTCAGTAAGGCTTACACAAAATCTCGTGGATTTGGGTGGCCAGCACGTTGGCGGAGTAGTTGGGGGTAATGACGCAGGCGGCATCGGAACCCACCGCCGACCCGCCTACGGCCACCACGGGCTTGCCGTAGGTCACAGCACCGCAGTCCAGGGCCATAATGGCGATCTCGGTGCAGACCTTCACCCCCTGGCCGAACATCCGCAGGGTGGCGGCCATGATCTCCACGGGGGAGACGCCGCCGAACTTCTTGCTGATGCCCCGTTCGGCCCCGGAGAGGGCATGGGCGGCGGTGACCAGGGTGACGCCGTTGTCCCGGAGGAACCGGGCGGTCTCTTCCGGCATGTCGTTCACGCCGGGTTCCTCCATGCCGTACACATGGCGGACCACCACCAGGCGGTTGGGGAAGTTCTTCTCCTGGGCCAGAGCCACCAGCCGTTTGGCAGTTTCCCCGGTGGAGGAGGCCAGGACCAGGTCCAGGCCACGGTCCCGGGCGGTGTCCAGGGCCAGGTTCAGGGTGGCGTCGGTGTTCACGTCCCCCACAGTTTCATAAACGATCATAGGATGGCTCCTTTCAGCCCCGCTGCTTCTTCAGCAGGCGGATGTCCTGGCCCACGAAGGGCAGGGTGTGGTACTCACCCTCCAGCCGGGAGGCCACCTGGGGGGAGTACCGCTGGCGGACCCCGTTCATATCCAGGTTGGAGGAGATAACCGTGTGCTTGCCCTCCACCAGACGGGTGTTGATGAGTTCGTACAGGGCGGCCTGGATGAAGGGGGTGGTGAACTCACTGCCCAGGTCGTCCAGAATCAGCAGGTCGCAGGTGAGGTACCGGCGGGCATCGGCCTCAGCCTGACGGCTCTCCTCCCCATCCCGGGCGAACTTTCGGGTCTCAAACCGGGAGAAGATGTTGGCCGCCGTGTCGTACACCACGGAATAACCCTTTTCCGACACCACCCGGGCCATGCAGGCCGACAGGAAGGTCTTGCCCAGGCCGGGCTTACCGGTGAGGAAGAGGTTTTTCTGGGCTACGGTGGTAAAATTTTCCGCATAGTTCCGGCAGATGGTCAGGACCAATTCCATGTGCTCCCGGGGGGAGCGCTTCAGGTCGGGCCAGAGTTCCCGGTCGTAGTAGTCCAGCCGGAAAGTCTCGAAGGACTGCTCGCCCAGGTTCAGCAGGGAGGACAAACTCTTGATCTGCTCCTGCTGGCAGAGGGCTTTCAGGCACCCGCACATCTGGGAACCCCGCCAGCCCCGGTCGTTGCAGACAGGGCAGTAGGGGAGCAGGTCCAGAGCGTCGGGAGAGTAGCCACCCTGGGCCAGAAGAGCGGCCTGCTCGTCCTGGAGGGCCAGATTTTCCCGGCGAAGGGCGGCCAGAGCCTCCTGCTGGTTCAGGCCCTGCCGCAGGGAGGCCGCCAAAATCTTGGGGGCGGTCATGCGGAGGAGCCGGTCGATCTCCCCGGTGCGGGGAATTTTTTTGTATATCTCCCGGCGGAGGGTGTCCCGCTGGGTCTGGTGGGCCTCCTGGGCCCGTTTCAGCCGGGCTTCGGCCCGGGCAAGGATCTCTTCACTGTATGCCATGGGTTACCCCTCCTTTCCAGGGAATCCGTTCAGGTCGGCCAGCATCCGGTCCATATCGCTGGTGGAGATGGGAGCAGACTCGGTCTGCTGTCCCTTCTTGGGGAAGCTGGGCTTCCGGCGGGCCTCGGCGGCCTCGATGTCGGCCACGCTCTTCAGGCCCTGGTTGTGCCAGCTGGTGAGAATGCCGTTCATGTAGCTCCAGCGGAACTTGTCGTTCTGCTTGGCCATCTGGAAGACGGTGCGCTCATAGGCCAGGCGGATGACCTCGTCAGAGTACTCCAGGTCGATCCAGGTGTGGAGGTAGGCCTCCTCCTGGGGGACGGGGTCCCGTCCGGTGATGCCCAGGATGGCCATGATCTCCATGCCGCGGGTGCCCAGCTTCTGCTGGCGCTGGAGGTAAGTGTCGGCGGCGTCCAGGGTCAGGACCCCGGCCTTGTACCACTTGTTGGCCTCCCGCTTGATGAGGGGGAGGGTGGGCTTTCGTCCGGCCCCGTACTTCCGTTCGCTGACCTCGGTGCACCAGCCCACCAGGGTGAGGATGACCTCCGGGGGCATGGTCAGGTGGTCGTGGATCAGCAGGAGGGATTTCAGGTCGGCAGGGGAGAGGACCTTCCCCAGCAGCTTTTCCACCTCGGGGACCAGGGCGGCGAAGCCACCGCCGTTTTTCAGGGCGGCGGTCACGTCCTGGGAGGTATACTCGGGGGGACGGTCGTCCTCCAGTTTCTTGGCGGGAGGAGCCTTCACCGGTTCGGTGGGGTCAGCC
>JAFYPT010000144.1 GCA_017547425.1 Ruminiclostridium sp. | reverse complement strand
TTGTTATGCAGCTGCCAGACCGCATAGCAAGTATAAAACAAAGGGAGTTTATTTTTCTACATCATCGCCATAAGGCTTCTTTTGAACCACTCGCCTAGCGAGTGGTTTTCTTTATACAAGAAAAACCGCCCGGCTGAGATCAGCCGGGCGGATAGTCGTTGTATGCAGTTGCTTACAGGAAGATGTACTTCAAGACGAAGAGGACAGCCAGAATGTACATCAGGGGAGCCACGTCCTTGGCCTTGCCGGTGGCGGTCTTCAGGACCACATAGGAGATGACGCCCAGGCAGATGCCCTCGGAGATGGAGTAGAACAGGGGCATAGCCAGGATGGACAGGTAAGCGGGGATGGTGTCGGTCAGGTTGCTCTCGGAGAACTTCAGCTCGGTGATGCCTTCGAACATCAGGAAGCCCACGAAGATCAGAGCGGGGGCGGTGGCGAAGGCGGGGATGGAGGTGAAGAGGGGGGAGAACATGGTGGCGATCAGGAACAGAACGCCGGTGGTCATTGCGGTCAGACCGGTGCGGCCGCCCACGGCCACGCCGGCGGAGGACTCCACGAAGGTGGTGGTGGTGGAGGTACCCAGGACAGCGCCGGCGGAGGTTGCCACTGCGTCAGCCATCAGAGCGGGCTTGATGCGGGGCAGGTGACCCTCTTCGTCCAGCATGTCAGCCTTGGTGGCCACGCCGATCAGGGTGCCCAGGGTGTCGAACAGGTCAACAAACAGGAAGGCGAAGATGACCACGATGAAGTTGAACAGGCCCACGCCGGAGAAGTCAATGTTGAAGCACTGACCGAAGGTCTTACCCAGGGCGGAGAAGTCCATGCTCATGATGCCGGAGGGGAAGAGGCTGTAGAAGCCTGCCTCGGGGTTGGGGACATAGATGCCGGCAACCTGGCAGACCATGCCCAGGGCCCAGGTGATGACGATGCCCAGCAGGATGCCGCCCTTCATGCCGCGGATGTGCAGGATGGCGGTGATCAGCAGGCCGATGACAGCCAGCAGAGCGCAGATGCCCTGGGTGTGGAACTCGTTGGTGAAGCTGGTGATGGTGACCAGGGTGGAGGAGTCCACGCACAGGCCGGCGTTCTGGAGGCCGATGAAGGCGATGAACAGGCCGATACCCACGGAGACGCCGCGCTTCAGGGGCAGGGGGATGGCGTTGAAGATGGCCTCACGGACGTTGGTCAGGGAGAGGACGATGAAGATGATACCTTCAATGAAGACGGCGAACAGGGCAACCTGCCAGGAGATGCCCATGCCCAGGACCACAGTGTAGGCCAGGTAGGCGTTCAGGCCCATGCCGGCAGACAGGGCGAAGGGCAGGTTGGCGGCCAGAGCCATGCAGGCCGTGCCGATGAAGGAGGCCAGACAGGTGGCGATCAGAACGGCGTTGGGGTCCATACCGGCATCAGCCAGGATGGAGGGGTTGACGGCCAGGATGTAGGCCATGGTCATGAAGGTAGCCAGACCTGCGGTCAGCTCCGTCTTGACGTTGGTGTTATTTTCTTTCAGGTGAAACAGTTTTTCCAGCATATTATTCGGCTCCTTCGTCGTACTCTGCGATGTAGGGCAGGTTGCGGTAATACTCGCCGCAGTCCAGACCGTAGCCAATCACGAAGTGGTCGGGGATGGTGAAGAGAGCCTTGTCGGCCTCAAAGTCCACCATTCGGCGGGAGGGCTTGTCCAACAGGGTGATCACCTTCAGGGACAGGGGGTTCCGGGCCTTCAGGAGGTTCACCACATCGTTCAGGGTGCGGCCGGTGTCGATGATATCTTCCACGATGATCACGTGGTACTTGCTCACGTCCTGGTCCAGGTCCATGGTGATCTTCACCGCGCCGGTGGAGACGGTGCCGCTGTAATAGCTCTTGGCGCACATGAAGCCGATCTCACTGGGAACGGTGATGGCACGGCTCAGGTCCGCCAGGAACACGTAGGCGCCCTTCAGAATGCTCACCAGAAGGATGGGGTTGCCGTCGTAGGAGTCGCTGATCTCCTGGCCGGCCTTCTGGACAGCTTCCTGAATCTCCTCTTGGGTGATGAGGACACGCTTGATCTTTCTCTGGAAAGATTCGATCTGCTTTTCTCGATCCATATTCATTGCTCCTATCTCTTTTTATTCATAGGAATAGATGCTAACATTATAAGCCAAAAAACAGTCGGATGCAAGGGGGAAAAGAAAAACCCTGCCGAAAGGAGCCTCCCCTCATCGGAAGGAAAACCGGACTTCCCTTCACGGTGAAGCCCGGCTTTTTCAGATGTTTTCCTGCTGTTTCTCCCTCAGCATCTGGTTGAGCTGCTCCGTGTCTCTCCGGGTGATGGAATAGATGATGGCCCAGACCACCACATAGCCCAGCACAAAGATGCCGGAAAAGACCAGAATGGGGGTGGCGCCCCAGGCCAGCCAGCCGTTGAGGAGGTAGGTGGCCAGATAGCCCCCGTAGAGCACCCCGCCGTGGATGGCGATAGCCCCCATGAGGGGGAGCCGCTCCACCTCATAGATGACGTTCATGCCCCCCGCAAGGAAGGCCAGGGCGGTGAGGGACAGGATCCCCAGGCAGACCTCCCGGACGGTGAGGGTCTGGATCCCCGCCCGATCCTGCGCGATCAGGTAGACCGCCACCAGAACCAGAGGGCCAAAGCCGCAGGCGATCAGCCCACGGCGAATAAAGTCCAACACAGTCCCTTTCATTTCCCCTCATACCTCCTTCGGATTTCTGCAAAACAGCGCCGGGACACATAGTCCCGGTAGCCGCACTGGAACACCGCATCCACGCCCCCGCTGAAGGCGGCATCAAAGCGCAGGATGCGGTGCTCATTGGCCAGGGTAGACTTGTTGATGCGGATAAAATACGTGGGCAGAAGCTGCTCCAAGTCTCGAAGCCGTTCCTGGATGCGATAGCGCCGCCCCTGGGCGTCCAGGGCCATGACCTTTCTGTCCAGGACGGTGATGCACTCGATGTCCCCGAAGGCCAGCTTCCGCATCTCGTCCTCCCGGAAACCCAGGAGGTGGTCCGGGCCGGAAAAACTGCGGACCAGGTCTTCGATCTGCCGGGTCAGGGAGGAGGGGGCACGGGCGGTCACCACCACCCCTTCCTCTGCCCCTTTGTCGATGACAAGTTTGTATTTCATGGGAGTTGATCCTTTGTATCACTGTTGTTTCATTTGCCGGAGGAAGCAGAAAACGGCCAGGGCCGTGATCCCGCCGCTGTAGAGGAGGATGGGCAGGAGATGGGGAAGGGCATCCTGGACATTCCCCATGAATAGGGCCTGTTCCATCTGGGCTGCGTGGACGAAGGGAAGGGCATAGGCTACTTTCTCGAAAAGACCGCCCACCAGATCCAGGTCAAACCACACCCCTGAGAGCCAGGCCGAGAGATTGGTCAGCAGGGCCCCGCAGATGCCCCCCACCTGCTTCACCCCAAAAAGGCTGCCGCACAGCAGGCCCAGGGAGATGTTGCACACCGCCATGGGGATCGTCCCCAGGACGGCCAGCAGGATGTTGGGGGAGACCGTGAGCCCCAGGGGGATGGCGAAGAGGTAGCAGAGAAGGGCCTGACCCAGGGCAAAGGGCAGCAGAGGGAGCATATACCCCAAGATGAAATCACCCCCCGTCAGAGGGGTGGTGTACAGCCGCTGGAGCAAGGCGGTCTCCCGGTCCTTGGCGATGAGGGTGGCCGAAAAGAGAGTCATGAAGGACAGGCCAAAAACCGTCATGCCCGGGGTCAGGGTGTCGATGGCGTAGAGGTTCACCGGCATGTTCCGCTGCAAACTGCTCAGCAGCACCAGCAGGACCAGGGGGAACCCCAGGCCGAAGAAGAGGTTGATGGGATCCCGCAGGATCTCCTTGGCACATCGTTTGGCAAAGGTCATTCTTCTCATGCTTCGGCCTCCCTGACGACAGTGACGAAGGCCCCTTCAAAGTCCCGGGACCCGGTCCGCT
>JAFYPT010000019.1 GCA_017547425.1 Ruminiclostridium sp. | reverse complement strand
GTCCTTCCTGGAGTTCAACTACATGATCATGCAGTCCTACGACTTCTACTACCTGTACAAGAAGTACGGCTGCAACATGCAGTTCGGCGGCAACGACCAGTGGTCTAACATGCTGGGCGGCACCGAGCTGGTCCGCCGTAAGCTGGGAGAGGATGCCCATGCCATGACCATCACCCTGCTGCTGAACTCCGAGGGCAAGAAGATGGGCAAGACCGCTTCCGGCGCTGTGTGGCTGGACCCCAACAAGACCTCTCCCTACGAGTTCTACCAGTACTGGCGCAACGTGGGCGACGACGACGTTCTCAAGTGCATCCGTATGCTGACCTTCCTGCCCCTGGAAGAGATCGACAAGATGGACGCCTGGGAAGGTGCTCAGCTGAACACCGCTAAGGAGATCCTGGCATTCGAGCTGACCAAGCTGGTCCACGGCGAGGAAGAGGCTGCCAAGGCCCAGGAGACCGCTCGCGGCCTGTTCTCCAAGGGCGGCGACATTGCCAACATGCCCGCTACCGCTCTGGAGTCCTCCGACCTGACCGACGGTGCCATTGGCATCATGGACCTGATGCTGGTCTGCGGCCTGGTTCCCTCCAAGGGTGAGGCTCGCCGTCTGGTCCAGCAGGGCGGCGTGGAAGTCTCTGGCGAGAAGGTCAAGGACATCGGCACTGCTATCACCGCCGAGCAGCTGTCCGGCGAAGGTGTTGTCATCAAGAAGGGCAAGAAGGTCTTCCACCGCGCATTCCTGGAAGGTTAATTCCCCAAAACACCACAGCCCCCGAACCAAACTCGGTTCGGGGGCTTTTCTACGTATAAAAATGGCCCGACTGAAACCAGTCGGGCCATTGATGTTTTTAGTTATCCAGATACTCCCGGACCAGCTCCTGGAGAAGCTCGTCACGGTCCAGCTTGCGGATGAGGGTTCTGGCGTTCTTATGGTTGGTGATGTAGGTGGGGTCCTCAGAGAGGATGTAACCGACGATCTGATTGATGGGGTTGTACCCCTTCTCCTGCAAGGAGTCATAGACAGACG
Source organism: Ruminiclostridium sp. (assembly GCA_017547425.1). Classification (GTDB taxonomy): domain Bacteria; phylum Bacillota; class Clostridia; order Oscillospirales; family Oscillospiraceae; genus Evtepia. Next base: position 10,472 of record JAFYPT010000019.1, on the reverse strand, counting down.
TCAGGATGGCTTTCATTTCGATGCTGCGTTCCTGCGGCACCTTAAACTTTCTGGTGAATTCAGAATCCATGGGTATCACCCCTTAACGTAAGATTTTTTGGTCAAAACCATCATACTACGCAACGAAAAGTTTGTAAAGAGGAAATCGGACAATTTCTGTGAAATTTTTAACCCGAGTCCCAATTTTTACAGTCAGCGCAGGGCGGCGCCGAATGCCTTTTCCAGAGCTTCCAGAACGGCCTTGACCTCGTCGTCTGCCTCCTGAGCGGTCAGGCTGCGGTCGTCCGCACGGAGGACCAGGTTGAAGGCCACGGACTTCTTGCCCTCGGGCAGGTTGGCACCCTTGTAGATGTCAAAGAGCTTGACTTCCTTCAGCAGGCCCTTGGCAGCGCCCAGGATGCACTCTTCCAGAGCGCCCACGGTGATCTCGTTGTCCACCAGGACAGCGATGTCACGGGTGACTGCGGGGAACTTGGGCAGGGGCTGGTACTCGGGGTCAGCGCCACGGGCAGCGAAGAGCGCGTCGAAGGACAGCTCTGCGCAGTACAGCTCGGTGTCCACGCCGTAGTTGTTGGCAACCAGGGGATGAATCTGACCCAGAACGCCGATCTCAGCGCCGTTCACGAAGACCTTAGCACAGCGGCCGGGGTGGTAGGAGGGGTTGCCGGTCTCTGCCACGAAGGTGATCTTCTCGGCACGGATGCTCTCCAGGATGGTGACCACAGCGCCCTTCAGGGTGAAGAAGGACTCGGTGGGGCCGTACATACCCAGGGACAGGACCTTGGGCTCCTCGGCCAGACCGTCTTCCTTCTCGAAATAAGTGCGGCCCAGCTCGTACAGGTAGGCGGACTTATTGCGATAGTTGTAGTTGCGGGTCAGAATTTCCAGCATGGAGGGCAGGATGGTGGTGCGCATGATGGAGGTATCCTCGCCCAGGGGGTTCATGATCTTCATGGATTTGCGCAGGGGGGAGTCCTCGGGCATGCGGATCTTGTCGTAGTAGGTGGGGCTGATGAAGGAGTAGGTGATGATCTCATCGAAGCCCATGCTGCGGCAGACAACGCCCAGGTTGCGCTCCAGCATCTGCTCCTTGCTGTAACCGCCCTGGGTGGTGGCGCCGTTCATGGCGGTGGTGGGGATGTTGTTGTAGCCGAAGAAGCGAGCCACTTCCTCTGCCAGGTCGGAGTAGTGCTCTACGTCACCACGCCAGGAGGGAACGGTCACGTCGTCGCCTTCCACGGTGAAGCCCAGCTCAGTGAGGATGCGGACCATCTCTGCGGTCTCCAGGTTGGTGCCCAGCAGAGCGTTGATCTTCTCGGGACGCAGCTTCAGGGTCTTGGGGTTGGGCACGTAGTTCAGGATGTCAATGACACCGTCCAGGACCTCACCGGCGCCCAGCATCTCCACCAGCTCGCAGGCACGGTTGACGGCGGGCAGGGTGTTCAGGATGTCCAGACCCTTCTCGAACTTGGCGGAAGCCTCGGTACGCATACCCAGAGCCAGAGCGGCACGGCGGATGCAGGTGCCGTTGAAGTTGGCGGACTCGAAGACCACGTCCACGGTGTCCTCCACGATCTCGCTGTTTTCGCCGCCCATGATGCCGGCCAGACCCACAGCACGGGTCTCGTCGGCGATGACCAGCATGGAGGAGTTCAGGTTGCGGACGTTGCCGTCCAGGGTGGTCAGGGTCTCACCATCTTCAGCGCGGCGGACGATGATCTTGCCGCCCTTCACATAGCGGTAGTCGAAAGCATGCATGGGCTGACCGTACTCCAGCATGACGTAGTTGGTGATGTCAACGATGTTGTTGATGGGGCGGACGCCGGAGGCGCGCAGGCGCTCACGCATCCACTTGGGGGAGGGGCCGATCTTTACGTTGCGGACCATACGGGCGGTGTAACGGGGGCACAGATCGGTGGCAGGGGTTTCCACGTCCAGCAGGTCGAAGAGGCCGTCGCCGCCGCCCTTCACCACGGGCTCGTGGAGCTTGAGCTCCTTGCCATAGGTGACGGCAGCCTCACGGGCCAGACCGATGACGGACAGGCAGTCGGGGCGGTTGGGGGTGATCTCGAACTCCACCACGTGGTCGTTCAGACCAACAGCCTCGCAGACGTCCATGCCAACTTCCAGGCCGGTCAGCTCTGCATCGTCGGACAGGATCCAGATGCCGTCTTCGTAAGCGGCGGGGAAGTCACGGTTCTCCAGGCCCAGCTCCTTGAAGGAACACAGCATGCCGTTGGAGGGCACACCGCGCAGCTCGCCGGCCTTGATTTCAATGCCGCCGGGCAGGGTGGAGCCGTCCTTGGCCACGGGGACCAGGTCGCCCTGCTTCACGTTCTGTGCGCCGGTGACGATCTGGACGGGAGAAGCCTCGCCCACATCAACCTGGCAGATCCACATATGGTCGGAGTTCTCGTGGCGGACGATCTCCACCACACGGCCCACAACAACGTTGGAGATGTCGGAGCCCTCCACTTCAGTGACCTCGACCTTGGAGCCGGAGAGGGTCATATCTTCGGAAAAATCGTGGTCGTTTGCATCAACGCTGACAAACTCGTTCAGCCATCTTCTAGACAGTAACATGATAGTCTCTCTCCTTTCTTAGAACTGCTCCAGGAAGCGGACGTCGTTTTCAAAAATCAGGCGCAGGTCGGAGATCTTGAAGCGGCGCATAGCCATACGCTCCAGACCCATGCCGAAGGCCCAGCCGGAATACTCCTCGGAGTCGATGCCGGACATCTCCAGAACCTTGGGGTGGATCATGCCGGCGCCCAGGATCTCGATCCAGCCTTCGCCCTTACAGGTGGGGCAGCCCACGCCGCCGCACTTGTGGCACTGAACGTCCATCTCGCAGGAGGGCTCGGTGAAGGGGAAGTGGTGGGGACGGAAACGGGTCTTGGTGCCCTCGCCATAGAGCTGTTCCATAACAGCGGACAGGGTGCCCTTCAGGTCGGCCATGGTGATGTTCTTGTCGATGACCATGCCCTCCACCTGGTGGAACATGGGGGAGTGGGTAGCGTCCACCTCGTCCTTACGGTACACACGGCCGGGAGCCAGGATGCGGATAGGCAGAGGCTTGGTCTCCATGGCGTGGACCTGCATGGGGGAGGTCTGGCTGCGCAGCATCACACGGCTGTCCTTGTCGAAATAGAAGGTGTCAGACCAGTCGCGGGAGGGGTGACCCTCTTCTGCGTTCAGTCGGTCAAAGTTGTAGTAAGCCAGCTCCACTTCAGGGCCGTCCAGAATGGTGAAGCCCATGCCCACGAAGATCTCCTTGATCTCCTCCAGGGCGATGTACATGGGGTGCTGGTGGCCCAGCTTCTTCTCGGTGCCGGGGATGGTCACGTCCAGAGCCTCTTCCTTCAGACGGGCTTCCAGAGCGATCTCCTCGATCTTGGCCTTGCGGGCTTCCAGCTCGGCAGTGATGAGCTCACGGACATCGTTTGCCATCTGGCCGATGACAGGGCGCTCCTCAGCAGACAGCTTGCCCATCTGCTTCAGGACGGCGGTCAGCTCGCCCTTCTTGCCCAGGTACTTGACTCGAAGGCTGTCCAGCTCTGCGGCATCCTGGGTCTCAGCCAGGGCTGCCAGAGCTTCCTGTTTGATTTTTTCCAGTTGTTCCTTCATCTTGCGTTCTCCAATCGTAAATTAGAAATAAAAAAGCCCATCATCCCACAAACGGGACGAAAGGCATAAAACTTCCGCGGTACCACCCGAATTTCACGCAAAAAACTGCGTGCACTTCTTTGTCCGGTAACGGTGGACGGACCGCCGGCGCATTTCCTCGCCGAAACTCCAGGGCGAACCAAGCGGCGGCACACACAGGATGGCTTTCAGCCAGTGACCATCCCTCTCTGAGAGGACCGTTTCGCTATTTTCCCCTTCATCGTTTTTTCACAGTGCATCAACTTTACCATAAAAAAGGTTGAAAAGCAAGATGAAAAAAACTATAATTAGGACAGAATGCTCTGCAAAGACATTTTTCATGACTTCATCCCAGGAGGTGGTTCCCGTGGTACCGATAACAGAAGCCTTCGTGAAGGAGAGTCTTCCCATTCGTGACCGGAATGGCCACAAGGGGACCTTCGGCAAGGTCCACATCCTGGCCGGTTCTGTGGGTTTCACGGGCGCCCCTGCCTTTGCGGCCAATTCGGCGGTCCGCACCGGGTCCGGTCTGGTGTTTCTTTCCGTGCCGGAATCCATCTGGCCCATCCTGGCGGTCAAGTGCAACGAGGCCATGCCTTCGCCTGTGCCCGACTTTCCGGCTCTTCTGGATAAGATGAACTCGGCCGATGCCGTCCTCATTGGTCCTGGTCTGGGCCGCAGCCGCAAGACGGACGTTCGAACCATCCGGCTGACGGAAGAGGTCCAAGCCCCTCTGGTTCTGGATGCCGACGGCATAAATGCGGTGGCCGAGCATATCCATGTTCTGAAGGCCAGACACGGCAGGCTCACAGTCCTGACGCCCCACGACGGAGAGTTTCTCCGTCTGACCAAGCAATCCACGGTTGGACCCGACCGGGAACGGGCGGCGGCAGACTTTGCCCGAGCCCATGGCTGCGTGCTGGTACTGAAAGGCCACCGGACCATTACGGCATTTCCGGATGGAGAGACCTTTGTCAACACCACCGGCAACCCCGGCATGGCCAAGGGGGGGAGTGGTGATGTGCTGGCGGGAATGATTCTCTCCCTTCTGGGACAGGGCATCGCCCCGAAGAAAGCCATTCCCTCGGCGGTTTGGCTCCATGGACGAGCCGGAGATCTGGCGGCAGAGGAACTGGGGGAGTACGGCATGACCCCCACTGACCTGCTGGAACGGATCCCCCACGCAATCCGGGGCGTGATGGAATGAGGCCTCATAGGAATGTGAGGAGGAACCTCTCTTGGGTGCAACGAAGTTTTGCACACGAACGATACCCCTCCTGCTCTGCGCCCTTCTCTGTGGCTGCGTAGGAGAGCAGGGGGACAACGCATTGACCTTACAGCTGCGGGCAGATTTTCTGTCCCGTGCAGGCTGTACCGGTACTATGGATCTCACCGCCGATTACGGCCAGCGGGTCTACGAGTATACGGTAGACTTTTCCGAAACCGAGCAGGATGGCCTGACCATGGTCATCACAGCGCCGGAGAACGTGGCGGGAATCACCGCTCGCATTGCCGACGGACAGACCGCCTTGGACTATGAGGGCCTTCAGTTGGAAACAGGCCCATTAAACAGCGATGGCCTATCCCCTATGGATGCCCTGCCTGCTTTTTTGGCAGCCATGGAGTCAGGCTATATGGCAGAGACCGGCAGCGAAATGCTGGGAGAGACGGTCGTCCTCCGCATCTGCTGCCGGGACCCGGAACTGGACCCCGGCCAGGGTCTGGAAACGGTATTATGGTTTGATAAAGCTCAGAAAACTCTGCTGCTTGGAGAGATACGCAGCGAAGGGATCACCGTCATACGGAGTGAGTTTTCTGCCTTTATATTACAGCAACAACCCACAAATGAGAAAGGATCGAACGAACATGAGAGCAAAAGCGAAACGCGGTTGGAATAACCAGGGGCGTACCTGGATGAAGCGTACTTGGGCGGAAGTCTTTATGGACCGCCTGGAGAGCAATTATAATAATCTGCGTGCCCTGACCCCCGATGGCACCAAGTTCATGGGTCTGGTCAAGGCAGATGCCTATGGTCACGGCGCAGCGGCTGTGGCCCTGAAGCTGGAGGAGCTGGGGGCTGACTATCTGGGCGTGGCCTGCCTGGATGAGGCCATTGAGCTTCGTGAGGCTGGTGTGGAGATGCCCATCATGATCCTGGGCTGCACCTCCTCTATCTATGCCACCGAACTGGTTCGTTACGATATCACCCAGGCCTGCTATGACCTGGAGTATGCCAAGGAACTGTCTGCCATCGTGGGCAAGACCGGCAGCGAATTGAACATCCACATCCAGTGCGACACCGGTATGACCCGTCTGGGCTTCCTGTGCCACGAGGATACCATTGAGAAAGCCGCCGCTGAGATCTACGAGGCTGTGAACCTGCCCGGCCTGTATGCCGAGGGTATCTTCACCCACTTCTCTGATTCCGACGGCAGCGAAGCCTACACCATGATGCAGTTTGAGCGCTTCATGGATGTCATCGAGAAGGTGAAGGAGAAGGGCTACGAGTTCGAGATCCGCCACTGTGCCAACAGTGCGGCCACCCTGCTGTACCCTGCCACCTATCTGGACATGATTCGTCCCGGCATCGTCCTGTACGGTCATATGCCCGATGCCTCCATGGACCCCGAACTGTGCGAACTGACCCCCGTACTGGAACTGAAGAGCCGTGTGGCTACCGTCCGAGAGGTTCCGGCCTTTACCCCGGTCAGCTATGGCAGAACCCACACCCTGCAGAGAGATTCCACCCTGGCGGTCATTCCCGTTGGCTATGGCGACGGCTACAGCCGCACCTTCTCCAACAAGGCAACTGTTCTGATTCGGGGCCAGAAGGCTCCCATTACCGGTCGTGTCTGCATGGATATGTGCATGGTTGACGTTACCGACATTCCCGGTGTTCAGGAAGGCGATGTGGTCACCCTTTACGGCGAGCACCAGACGGTGGAAGACGGCGCAGGCATCATGGAGACCATCTCCTATGAGCTGCTGTGCGTCATGGCAAAGCGTATTCATCGTATCTACCTGTAACAATCCATTGGTTGCCTCAAGGGTCCCCTCTGCATAGGATGGACCGGGGGAGAGGGCGTTTTCGCCCGGCCCAGGCTTTTTGCCCGTATGGGTATAAAAAGGGCCTGTCCGTGGGAGAATCCTAGTACTGCGTAACGGAAACGGTTTGTCCGTGGAACGCAGAGTACTACTTTTCCGGCGGAGTGTGAGCTTTGTGGACAACAGTGTGAAACGGGGAGATATTTTCTATGCTGACCTGAGCCCTGTGGTTGGCAGTGAGCAGGGGGGCGTGCGCCCGGTGCTGATCGTCCAGAACGACACCGGAAACCGGCACAGCCCCACGGTCATTGCGGCGGCCATTACATCCCAGACGGGGAAGGCGCGCCTGCCCACCCACATTGAACTGGCCGCCCGGCAGTATGGTCTGCCCAAGGACTCGGTGGTCCTGCTGGAGCAGATCCGCACCCTGGACAAAAAGCGTCTGCGGGAGCATATGGGCCGGGTGGAGGGCCCTGTCATGCATCAGATCGATGCGGCCATCGCCGTGAGCTTTGGGCTGCATCCGGACACTTTGGTATGAATTGCGGGCATCCCGGCATTCCTTTGTCGGGAGAGCCCGTCCCACAAAATGTTGTTACATGAAATGCCGGAGGGAGGGTGACCTTCTTCCGGCATTTTTGCAAGAGGTGATGGAATGACAGAGAAAACCTATCAGACCCCGTTGGGGACCATCCATTACTGGGTGAGCATCCCGGACCCCGAGAAAGTCACCCTGGTCTTTCTGCCCGGACTCACCGCCGACCATCGGCTGTTCCGGAAGCAGATCGAAGCCTTTGAGGGGAAATATAACCTCTTTGTGTGGGATGCCCCAGGGCACAACAAGTCCTGGCCCTTCCGCCTGGAGTTCAGCCTCATGGACAAGGCCCGGTGGCTCCAGGAGATTCTGGAAGAGAACGGGGTCCAAAAGCCCATTCTGGTGGGCCAGTCCATGGGCGGCTATCTGGGACAGGCTTTCGCCCAAGCCTATCCAGACTACATAGCGGGATTTGTGTCCATTGACTCGGCCCCTCTTCAGCGGAAGTTCTATACCGGGTGGGAACTGTGGCTCCTGAAACGGATGGAGCCGGTGTACCGCCATTACCCCTGGAAGTCCCTGTTGAAGTCCGGGTGCAATGGGGTGGCGGTGTCCGACTACGGCAGGGCCCTGATGCGTGAAATGATGATGACCTATCAGGGCGATCAAAGGCGATATGCCCAGTTGACCGGGCATGGATATCGCATTCTGGCAGAGGCTGTGGAGAAGGATTTGCCCTATGGCATTTCCTGTCCTGCTCAGCTCATCTGCGGCAAACAGGACCGTGCCGGTTCCTGCGTGCGATACAACAAAGGATGGCACAAGCAGACCGGTATCCCCATCGCTTGGTTGGATCAATGCGGCCACAACGCCAACACCGACCAGCCGGACCAGGTCAATCAGCTTATCGAGGACCTGGTGCAGCGAGTGAACTAAAAAACCGCCAAGGTGCATTTCTTACACCTTGGCGGTCAATCTATTTACAGAGAAAAATCCTCGTCCTTGAGGCGGCTAAAATCCGGCACAATAGGACGGGGCGGGACCCGCTTCAGGGGGTCATACCGGAAGGCAGAGCAGGCATCCCCAGGCTCCATGACACCTTTCTTGATGCAGAGGATGGTCTCCCCTTCCATGGACTTGCCTCGCTGGCAGTAGGCGCATTTGGGTTCGATGGACTTGGAAAAGAGCATGGCGGGTTCCTCCTGGGTGGATGTTGATACCCCATTATAACGGGTTTCTGTGCTTTTTTCCACTGTTTTTTCCGTGGAAAAGGGAGAGAAGACCAGCCAAAGCCCACAGGGCGGTCATCTCTCGACCAAGGAGACTGACGGGGGCGGTGAGTTCCACAGGGGCCATCACCGGGAGGGATGGGGGAAAGATCCGGCAGTAGAGCAAGGTCAGCCCGGCGGCCAGGAGCCCCTGACAGAGTTTGGCCAGGAGGTAAGGCCCCGCAGGAAGCCCCAGCTCCCGCCAGAAGAGGAGGGTCTGGCAGTGGACGGAACAGCCACCCCACCCAAGAAGAAAGGCGGCCAGAGGCAGAGCGGCAGGGGAGGAGACGGCCTCACCCAGGGTAGTGATTCCAGTGGAAATTTCCAGAACGCCTGCACACAAGCTGCGCCACAACGGGGATTCCGGGAGGATTTGGGAACAGCGCAAAAGGCCGGTGATCACCGAAAAAAGGATCACATAGGAGCAGACGTTTAGAGTAGACTGAAAGGCTCCGCCTACGGCCTCTGGGAACTGGTCAGACAGGGAAGAAAGGTGGCAGGAGGGGTTCCTGACCGAGGAAGGGGAACGACGGCAGAATAGCCCGATCATCAGCGCTGCCAACAGATGGGTTCCCCAGAGAAGAAGTCCAACCTGCTGGGAGCCAAACAACTCTCCGCCCACCACGCCGATGAAAAACGCCGGACCACAGTTGTTGCAGAAGAGATAGAGGTGCCTGGCTTCCTGGGGGGAGAGGTCCCCACGGGCGGTCATCTGGGCCAGAGATCTGGCCCCCACGGGATAGCCCCCCACCGCCCCCAGGACCAGCAGGGTGGCTCCCTGACTGCCTATGCTCAGAAGGAAGTTTGCCGGTCTCTTGAGCGGTGTGGCCAGCAGACCGGCCAGACCCGTGGAGATGACCAGAGAGGACAGGACGAAGAAGGGAAACAGGGAGGGGATAATCAGGTCCAGGCACAGCCGCACCCCCTTTCTGGCTGCCTCCCCGCTCTCTGCCGGAAAAAGAAAGAGCAGGAGGGCAAAACTCAGTAGCAGGAATCCACCCAGCAGGGTCCGTCCCCAGTGTCTCATGGCCATCACCTCCGGAAAATATGGTAAACTCTATGCCTGGGAAGGGAGGACCTTGCATGTCCCCATCCCATCCGTTATAATGGGGGCAAGACTGAACGAAGAAGGGAACGCCCATGAAAAAATATATGACACTACTCTGTGCCCTGGTCCTGCTGCTGGGTCTGGGCGGATGCAGTCAGCAGGACGAGCCAGTCTCCAAGGCTAACTTTCTGCTGGACACCTATGTGCAGATCACCCTCTACGACGATAGTGACCCCGCTGTCATCGACCTGGCCTTCCAGGAGATCACCCGCCTGGAGGACATGCTCAGCGTGAACCGGGAGGGCAGCGAGCTGGATCAGTTGGCCAAGGCGGCGGGCAAGGAGTGGGTGACCATATCTCCCGAGACCCAGGAGGTCCTGCTCCTGGCCAAGGAATATGCCGACCTGTCCGGCGGTCTCTTCGATGTCACGGCCGGACCTCTCATCGACCTGTGGGACATCAACGGGGAGGGTCACTACCCCACCCAGGAAGAGCTGGATGCCGTCCTGCCCCTCATTTCCAGTGATGATCTCCTCGTTGAGGATGGAAGAGCCTATCTGGCCCGGGAGGGCATGGAGGCCAACCTGGGGGCCATCGCCAAGGGTTACATTGCCGACAAGGTCAAGGAGCTTCTGATGGCAGAAGGGGTGGAGAGCGCCATCCTGGACCTGGGCCGAAACGTCCTCCTCATTGGGGACAAGCCAGATGGCTCTGCCTTCAAAGTGGGCGTCCAGGACCCCAACCAGGACCAGGGCGTCCTGTTGGGTCTGGTGACCACGGCGGACACCAGCGTGGTGACCTCGGGCATCAACGAGCGGTACTTTACCTATGAAGGAGTGGACTACCACCACATCCTGGATCCCTTCACAGGTTTCCCGGCAGACAATGACCTGGCCTCTGTGACCATTCTCTCCACCTCCTCTGCCCAGGG
>JAFYPT010000143.1 GCA_017547425.1 Ruminiclostridium sp. | reverse complement strand
CCAGCGGGCCAAGGACCTCAACAGCGAGCGGATGGTCCTCGCCGCACCTGCCGCCCTGGGTGACACCCTGACCGGCGCTCAGGTGGCCGCCGCGGTGGCAGGAGCCATCTGCGGCCAGTCCGACCCTGCCATCCCTCTGGGAGGCGCAGAGCTTCGGGGGATTGACAGCCTGGAGACCCGGTTCGGCGAGGCCGATCTGGACACCCTCATCCAGGGGGGTGTGACCCCCGTGGAGATGACCGCGGGCTCTGCCTGGGTGGTCCGTGGGGTGACCACCCGGACCCAGACCGGGGGTATCCCGGACAGGACCTGGCGGGAACTGACCACCATTCTGGTGGTGGATGATGTGATCCCTACCCTGCGGGAAAGTCTCCAGGCTCGGTTCCGCCGGACCAAGAACACCCAGCAGGTCCGCAGCGCTATTCGCTCCCAGGTGATTCTGGAGCTGGAGAACAAGAAGGGGGCGGAGATCATCACCGACTACGGGGAAGTGGAGGTCCGTTCCCTGGAGGAGGACCCCGCTGTGTGTTTGGTGACCTTCGGCTTCCAGGTGGCCCACGGCCTGAACCAGATCTGGCTTTCCGCCCAGATCACCGTGTAAGGGGGTGAGGCAATGGTAACGAAAGGAATTCCTACCAGCAGTGACATCTATCTGGAGGTGAACGGCCGGAAAGTGGCGGTGGTCCAAAGCTACACCGCTCAGTCCAGCAGGACCTCCACCCAGGTGGAGGCATTTGGGGAGAGCGAGCCGGTAGCTGCCATCCCCGGGCAGACCCGGCATCAGCTGGAACTGACCCGGATCTATGCCACCGATGAGGCTATGGCCGATGGTATCCGGTTCCACGACCTGGAGGACTTCAGCCTGGTCATCTGCAAGCCTGACCGCCGGGTCATCTACAGCGGCTGCCAGTGGAGCAAGATCGGGGAGAGCGGGAACCTGGGGGCCTTCGTCCTGGAGAAGGTTACTGTGGTGGCTGCCCGCCGCCTGGAGACCGACGCATGACAGCCCCGGACTGGCTGAGACTGGGGGGAGGGCTCACCGCCCTCCCTCTGGCGGACGGCAGGAGCCTGCGGCTCCTTACCAGCCGGGAGGTGTTGGAGGCCCGCCGGGAGGGGATGACCCTGGAGGGGGACAGGGCCCTCTGCAGCAACGCCTGCCTTCTGGCCCGGGCATTGGTCAGGGAGGGAGAGCCTGTGTACCCCTCCGGGGGGGCCGTGCTGGAGGACCTGTCCCCGGAGGAGATCGAGAGTCTGGCCAAAACCTGGGCGGACTTCGACCGCCGGGAGAACCCCGGTCTCACCGCATCGGTTGACCGGGTGGAGGAGTTGAAGGAGAAGTTGAAGACCCTGCCCCAGGAGCGGCTCAAGTGGAAGGTCCTCCGGGCCTTTGGGGCTCTGCCCACCGAGGAACGGGCCAAAGCCATGACCGGCCGGGATTTTCTCTGGTGCGCCCTCCACCTCCTCCTGGACGAGGAGGAGGTCCTGGCCCGGCTCTGTCCCACCTGCCGGGCCCAGGCTCAGGAGGAGCACTGTCCGGTGTGCGGAGGCCAGCCCGGAGAGCTCTGCGCAGAGACCAACGGGGCCTTTGACTGGGAGCGGTTCCAGGCCCTGAGAGAGGGGTGAGAGGATGATCGACTATCTGGAAGAGCTGCTGGAAGAGGAGGGCGCGGTGGACCTGACCGGCCGACCTCTGGTCCCGGTGGGCAGACGGAAGGACCTCCCCTGGGAGGACCAGGTTGCCCAGGAGAGGACCGGTCCAAAAGAGGAAGCGGTGGAGGGCGCAGGGGCCGCCGAAAGGCTGGACGGAAGCCTCGCCCGGGCTGGCATACCCTCCTGGGCTGAGGAGACCCTCCGGTCCCAGTCCGGAGGGATTCGGCTCCTGGACCAGCTGACCCAAAAGACCTACACCGCCGGAATGATCCGGCAGCAGGGAAAGCCTCTGACGGTGACCCTCCCTGGGGAGAGCCCTCAGGGAGGAGGGATGGATCTGGTGGCCGTGGACCGGGCGGTCCAGCGGGATGCCCGCCGGTATGACGGGGGCTTTTCCCTCTATTGAGTGCTGTCTCCCTCTGAGGAGGGAGAGCAGAATGTCAAAACCTCGTAGAGTTTCGCCGTCGCAACGGCGAAATAAAAACAAATATGTTTTCTGGCGCGACCTGTGCGTTTCAGAAAACACTTCTCGGCCTGCAAACGTGGGGATCGTGTGCCTCAGGTGCACAATCCCTGCGATGCAGCAGGCCGCAATCTCCAGTGTCGGAAAAGGCTTTGCCTTTTTCGACAGGATCAAGAAAGGAGGGCGGATGTGGAACTGACGCCCATGCAGTACAAGGGGTATGTGTGGCCCCACAACCCCAGGACCTATACCATCCGCTACCAGCGGCAGGTGGCGGTCCACAAGGTCCCCTTTGGCCGGTACGCCATGCAGGATCTGGGCCTCACCCGACGGGTCATGACCGGGGAGGGAGAGTTTTTCGGCCCCAAGGCCTATGAGGAGTTCAAAAAACTGGCCTCCATCTTTTACGAGGGTGGGCCGGGTCCCCTCATCCACCCGGTGTGGCAGGCTTCCCAGGCCTACCTGGTGGAGCTCTCCCTGGTCCAGGAACCCCGGAAGGACTATGTGCGGTACACCTTCACCTTTTGGGAGACCTTTGAGGGGTACAGCCAGAGTCTCACAGGACAGAAGTCTGAGAGTTCCTCCCGGCCCAGGACTTACATCCTGGCTCAGGGGGAGTCCTTCTGGTCGGTGGCCCGGGACCTGGGGCTCACCGAAGCAGAACTTCTGGCTCTGAACCCCCAGGTGAAGAATCCCAGTCTGGTCAAAGGGGGCTCTGCCCTCTATGTGAAGTGAGGTGAGAGGATGACGGAATGGACCATGACCTGCTATGACGGCAGGACCTACACCCTTCCGACTCCTCTGGCCTGGCGGCTGGACTACGGCCTGGGGGATCCCTGCGACGGCTTCTGGGTCAGGACCCTGTGGACGGCCGGGCAGGAGGACATCCTGGCCGACGGGGTGCGGATGACCGTCACCCACCAGGGAAGGAACGTTTTCACCGGCATCGTGGACGAGTGCCTCTGCCAGTGGTCGGACCAGGGGTGCACGGCAGAGATCACCGGCCGGGGGCTCCAGGGGCTCCTGCTGGACAACCAGGCAGAGGCGGCAGACTATGGCCTTGCCACCCTGGAGGAGATCCTGCGCCGGTATGTGACGCCCTTTGGGATCTCTCTGGCGATACCCGTGACCCTGCCCGGGGCGGCGGGGTTCTCGGTGCCTTCGGGGAGCAGCTGCTGGAAGGTACTCTATCAGTTTGCCCGGTACCACGGGGGAGTTTGCCCCCGCTTTGACCGGGAAGGCCGCCTCCATCTGGAACCCTGGGAGGACAAGGATCCGGTGGTCCTGGATGAAACTGCTCCGGTGACCCGAACCGCCCTCCGGGAGACCCGGTATGGGGTCCTGTCCCAGGTGACGGTGAAGGATCTCTCCGGGTGGAGCGAGCAGACCGAGGTGAACCAGGACTTTCTGGACCGGGGCGGCTGTGCCCGGCGGGTCATCTGCCTGCCTCGCAAGGTGGGCCACCAGGCCCGACGGTATCAGGCCCGGTTCCAGCTGGATCGGTCAGCTGCGAGGATGCGCCAGGTGGAGGTCGCCCTAGCCATCCCCTTTGCCGCCTGGCCGGGGGAGCTGGTCCGGCTGACCCGGGCGGGGTGGAGCCGGAATGGTCTCTACCGAGTCCAGGCGTGTTCCGTAGAGATGAGCGAGAAGGGGTGCGAGACCCATCTGGTCCTGGGAGACCCCGATGCAGTGTTATAAAGGAGGAAAGATATGTGGCTTGCAAGACCCAGGGGGCAGGACCTCCTGGAAGAACCGGCTGCCCAGACCGGCACCGTGACCCTGGCCGGGACCCCAGCAGGGGTTGGTCTGGAGGGAGAGCGGCGAGACCTGCCCCTCTTTGGTCCCGGGGGCTACCACTGGGCTCCCAGCCGGGGGGATCAGGTGCTGGTGGTGAAGACCGGACCTGAGGAATCTCCCGCCCTGGTGGGGGTCCGGCAGGACGAAGATCTGGAGCCGGGGGAGGTCTGGCTCTCTGTGGCAGAGGGGGCGGGCATCCGTCTGAAACCCGATGGGACCATCGCCCTCACGGGGAAGATCACCCTGAACGGACAGGAGGTGTGACAGGATGGTGAGCAAACTGCGGGATGGGGACTACTACCTGGAGGGCGGTGGGATCTTTGCCCGGGCGGAGGGGGCGGAAGCCCTGTTGGAGCGGGTGATGTTCAAGCTCCAGGTCCGCCGGGGGAGCTTTCCCCTGATGCCCCGGCTGGGGAGTCGCCTGTACCTTCTGCCCCGGGCCAAGGCCTCTGCCCGGGCGGCTCTGGGGGCCAGCTATGCCGCCGAGGCTCTGGCAGAGGAAGAGGTGGCCGTCACACGGGCGGAGTGGGAGGAGGAGCGCCGTCGGCTCACGGTATTTCTGCGGTGGCAGGGAGAGGAACTGTCGGTGGGCGTGACCATGGGAGAGGAGTGAGAACATGAAAACCACAGAAGAAATTTTTCGGGAGATGATGGACTGCTTTGCGCGGGAGACCGGCCTGGAACCTGACGGCACTGGGGAACTGGCGGTGCGGATGTATGCCCTGGCCGCCCAGGTCTATGGCCTGTACCAGGAGGCAGAATGGACCCGCCGCCAGTGCTTCCCCCAGACGGCCACGGGGGAGGACCTGGACAAGCACGCCTTCCTCCGGGGCCTTACCCGGCAGGAGGCGGTCCAGTCCGCCGGGATCCTGCGGTTCCTGGTGAGCGGCGGTGCGTTCCAGGACCTGACCATCCCCCGGGGGACGGTGGCCATGACGGCGGGGCAGGTGGCCTTTGAGACCACCCGGGAGGTTGTCCTGAAGGCTGGGGAGAGCCAGGTGGATGTGCCTGCCCGGGCGGTCCTGCCGGGGGTCACGGGGAACGTCCCGGCGGGGACGGTGCGGACCATGGCGGTGGCCCCTGTGGGGGTGGCCGGCTGCACCAACCCCACGGCCTTTACCGGGGGCTGCGGGGAGGAAGGGGACGAGGCCCTGCGGACCCGGGTCCTGGCCAGCTACCGGCGGCTGCCCAACGGCACCAACGCCGCCTACTATGAGCAGGAGGCTCTGGCGGTGGAGGGGGTGGCGGCAGTGGCCGTCCTACCCAGAAAACGGGGGTTAGGGACGGTGGATCTGTATGTCACCGCCCGGTCCGGCCTACCCTCAGCGGACCTACTGGCAGCCGTCCAGGAGGACCTGGAAACCAAGCGGGAGATCGGGGTGGACCTGCAGGTCATGGCCCCTGCCGGGGTGAAGACCGACGTGCTGGTCACCGTGAAGACCCGGGAGGGGATGGATGGCGGGGCCGTCCGCTCCGCCGTGTCCGCCGCCCTGGAGACCTTCTTTGACGGGAACCTTCTGGGGCGGGATCTGCTGCTGGCCCGGCTGGGTCAGGTGGTCTATCAGGTGGAAGGGGTGGAGAACTACAAGTTCTATGCCCCGGCCCATGACCTGACGGTGGGGGCCGGACAGCTGCCTGTTCTGGGGACCCTGGCGGTGGAGGAGATGCCATGAGTGTGGGACAGAGTCTGCGGGATCTGCTGACCCCTCTGGGGATCTACCGCTGGGAGGGGGCCTATCAGTGGGCCGAGCTTCAGAGTGAGGGGTTGGCCCTGGATGGGGTGGGAGACACTCTGGCAGAGATCCAGCGGGAGATGAATCTGGCCACTGCCCAGGCCGAGGGGCTCGCCGGTGTCCAGACCCTGCTGGGGGCGGACCCGGGAGCCCGGGACCAGGAGGAACTCCGTCTGGCCCTGGCTGCCCTCCTGCGGATCGGCGGGGACAGCTTCACCCTGGCGGCCATGAACGACACTCTCCGGGGCTGCGGTCTCCCTGCCCGGGTGGAGGAAACGGGGGACCCCCTACATCTTGTGGTGTCCTTCCCGGGGATCGGGGGGATCCCGGTAGATTTTGAACGGATGCAGACCATCCTGGAGGCCATCCTCCCCTGCCATGTGTGGGTGGATTACGCCCTTTCCTCCATCCTCTGGTCCGTTTTTGAGTCCCGATTTGGGGATTGGGACAGCCTGGAAGGTGACAAAATCACTTGGACAGACCTGGAGAATATGGTAGTCTAACGAAAAAGTTACAAATCAACCACAAGGGATTGTGTGGGTGGGACAAAGGCAACACCAAATTTTGTACAATATTGATGAAATTCCGAAAAGGGGTGATGTCAATACTTGACTGAGAGAAAGTGAGATGCTATGATATGTGTGCCATTCCAGGAGGGACACAAGATTTAGTGTCCGACTTGTGGTTAAAACACTAGATACGCACCATCCCTTGTACTTGAGAGGCCAGGGGAGCCAGTATATAAGGAGAGCGCCCATGACTACTGTACAGCAGATCCGCAAGCGTGACGGACGAGTGGTTCCGTTTCATGAAAATAAAATAGCAGACGCCATCAACAAGGCGTTCGAAGCCACCTACAAGCCCGGCTATGAGGAGACCGCTCAGCGCCTGGCCCACGAGGTTGCCTCCGTATTAGAAGTAGAAGGCAGCGCCTGCCCCGACGTGGAGCACATCCAAGACATCGTGGAACGGGTCCTCATGGACAACGGCTACGTCCAGACTGCCAAGGCCTACATTCTGTACCGCTCCGAGCGCAACCGGGCCAGAGAGATGAACACCCGCCTCATGAAGATTTATGAGGACATTACCTTCTCCTCTGCCAAGGACAGCGACATCAAGCGGGAAAACGCCAACATCGACGGCGACACCGCCATGGGCACCATGCTCAAGTACGGCAGCGAGGGCTCCAAGCAGTTCTACCAGATGTTCGTCATGAAGCCCGAACACGCTGTGGCCCACCAGAACGGCGATATCCATATCCACGATATGGACTTCGCTCCTATGGGTACCACCACCTGCACCCAGATCGACCTGATCCAGCTCTTTGACGGCGGCTTTTCCACCGGTCACGGTACCCTCCGTGAGCCCAACGATATTGCATCCTACACCGCTCTGGCCTGCATCGCCATCCAGTCCAACCAGAACGACCAGCATGGCGGCCAGTCCGTGGTGAACTTTGACTACAGCATGGCCATCGGCGTGCGCAAGACCTTCAAGCGCATCTATCGCCAGAACCTGTCCCGCGCCCTGATGCTGCTGGCCGGCCAGGAGGACCTGGACACCCAGATCAAGGAGCACCTCCAGAAGCTGGAGGCCGAGACCGGCCTGTACCCCAAACTGGAGGACTGCGAGGATTTCTACGCAGCCGAGCTGCCCTACCTGATGGAGACCTACGGCGTGGAGGAAGAGACCGCCCGGAAGTGCCAGGAGTTCGCCCACTACCGCGCCGTGAAGGAGACCGACCGGGCCACCTACCAGGCCATGGAGGCTCTCATCCACAACCTGAACACCATGCACTCCCGTGCAGGCGCACAGACCCCCTTCTCCTCCATCAACTACGGCATGGACACCAGCCCCGAGGGCCGCATGGTCATGAAGAACATCATGCTCTCCACCGAGGCCGGTCTGGGCAACGGTGAGACCCCCATCTTCCCCATCCAGATCTTCCGCGTGAAGGAAGGCATCAACTACAACCCCGGCGACCCCAACTACGACCTGTTCCAGTTGGCTATGCGCTGCAGCGCCAAGCGGCTGTTCCCCAACTTCTCCTTCCAGGACGCCCCCTTCAACCTGCAGTACTACAAGGAAGGCCGTCCTGAGACCGAGATCGCCTACATGGGCTGCCGCACCCGTGTCATCGGCAACACCTACGATCCCACCCGTGAGATCAGCAACGGCCGCGGCAACCTGTCCTTCACCACCCTGAACCTGCCCCGCCTGGGCATCAAGGCCAAGGGTGACCTGAACCTCTTCTTCGAGAGCTTGGACTACACCATTGACCTGTGCATCGAGCAGCTGCTGGAGCGTTTCGAGTTCCAGTGCCGCAAGTGCGTGAAGAACGCACCCTTCCTCATGGGTCAGGGCGTGTGGATCGACTCCGAGAAGCTGGACTGGGACGAGGAGGTCCGTGAGGTCCTGAAGCACGGCACCCTGTCCATGGGCTTCATCGGCCTGGCTGAGACCCTGAAAGTCCTCATCGGTGAGCACCACGGCCAGAGCGAGAAGGCCCGTGTCCTGGGCCTGGAGATCGTGGGCCACATGCGTGCCCGCATGGATGCCGAGAGCAAGAAGCGCGGCATGAACTTCACCCTGCTGGCTACCCCCGCAGAGGGTCTGTCCGGCCGTTTTGTGAAGATCGACAAGGAGAAGTACGGCACCATCGAGGGTGTTACCGACCGTGAGTACTACACCAACTCCTTCCACGTGCCCGTGTACTTCCCCATCTCTGCCTACGACAAGATCGCCTACGAGGCTCCCTACCACGCCCTGACCAATGCCGATCACATCAGCTACGTGGAGATGGACGGCGATCCCACCGAGAACCTGGATGCCTTCGAGCAGATCATCCGCTGCATGAAGGAGAAGGGCATCGGCTATGGCTCTGTGAACCACCCCGTGGACCGTGACCCTGTCTGTGGTTTCTCCGGTATCATCGGCGACCAGTGCCCCGGCTGCAGCCGCAAGGAGGACGACGGCGTGCCCTTCGAGCGCATCCGCCGCATCACCGGCTACCTGGTGGGTACCCTGGACCGCTTCAACAACGCCAAGCGTGCCGAGGAGCACGACCGTGTGAAGCACATCTAAAAAACAGAAAAGGAGAGCGCCTGCTTTCGCGGGAGCTCTCCTTTTTGGTTTGCGGCCTGCTGCAGTGTACGGGCCAAAGTCCCGCACGTTTGCAGGCCGAGAATCATTGTTCCGATGCCCATGTCCTCGGAACAATAATTTGACTTTGTTTCGCCGCTGGGTGGCGAAACTCTGGGAGTTTTTTGTGTGGGGAACACGGAAAAACCGTGCCTCCTGTTGTAGGATGACATCATCCCACAACAGGAGGTTTTACTATGAAACACTATCATTATGTCCGCAAAAGCGTTACCTGGGGCGGTCGCCGGTATGAAGTCCGGGGCAAGACCGAGGAGGAGGCCTGCGAAAAGCTGGCCGGGCTTCTGGAGAACCTGCGCCAGGGGGATCTGACCGCCGCCGGGGAGGTCACCGTGGATGAGTGGTTCCGGCGGTGGAAGGAGGTCTACAAGGAGTCCTCGGGGATCACCCCCAAGAGCCTGGCCCTGTATGACGAGAAGTACGAGGGGTACATCCGCCCGGCCATCGGCCACCGGAAGCTCCGGGACATCCGGGACCTGGACCTCCAGGCCATCCTGAACACCCAGGCGGGGCGGTCCTACTCTCACCTGACCAAGCTGCGGATGGTCCTGCAGGAGCTCTTCCGTCAGGCCCGTCGGTCCCGGCTCATCGTTTACGACCCGGCAGAGGGCCTGGTCCTGCCGGAGACCAGCCGGGGCAGTCACCGGACCATCACCGACAAGGAGCGTAAACATCTGCTGGCGGTGGCCCAGGACCACCCGGCGGGCCTGTGGGTCCTCACCATCCTCTATGCCGGTCTGCGGCCGGGAGAGACCGCTGCCCTGCTGTGGTCGGACATCGACTTCCAGCGGAATGAGATCCATGTGTACAAGGCGGTGGAGAGCGGCTCCCGGACCATCAAGCGGCCCAAGACCGAGGCGGGGACCCGGGACATCCCCATGCGCCAGGAGCTGCGGGAGAGGATGTGGGCCGCCCGGGGAGAGCCTGACCAGCCGGTCTTCCCGGATGCCCGGGGACATATCCCCAGTGCCAACAGCCAGCGGCGGCGGTGGCAGGCCTTTGCCAGGGCTCTGGATATCCACATGGGAGCCAAAGTGGTGGACGGAAAAATCGTAAAAAGCGTTCTCTCTCCGGATCTGACCCCCTACTGTCTGCGGCATACCTTCTGCACCGATCTCCAGCGGGCGGGGGTGCCCATCAACGTGGCCAAGGAACTCATGGGTCATGCCAACATCTCGGTGACTGCCAACATCTACACCCATCGGGACCAGAAGGTTCTCCACGCCAATATGGCAAAATTGGATGGAAGAAAAAGCAGGAAGAAATGACTTGAGCGCGAAAAAGCACCTGTTCTTACGGAACAGGTGCTTTTTGTTGTTTACAGGATGCCCAGCTCTTTGCCCTGACGGGTGAGCTCTGCCCGGCAGTCGGGGTGGGCAATGTCGATGAGGGCTTTGGCCCGGTCCCGGACGGTGAGGTGCTTCAGGTTCACCATGCCGTACTCCGTGACCACATACTGAACGTCGGACCGGGGGGTGGTGACGATGGTGGCGGGAGGGAAGAAGGGCATGATGCGGCTCTTGGGGGAGCCGTCGGGGTTCTTGCCCAGGGTGGACTTGAAGGCGAAGAAGGACTTGCCCCCCTTGGCCATCTGGGCGCCCCGGACGTAGTCGGCCTGGCCGCCGGTGCCGCTGAACTGACGGGTCCCCATGCCCTCGGAGGCGATCTGGCCGAAGAGGTCGATGGCCATAGCGGTGTTGATGGAGATCATGTTGTCGTTCTGGGCGATGTTCATGGGGTTGTTTACCACGGGGAAGGGACCAAAGAACATGTCCTCGTTGTGGTCTAGGTATTCGTACAGGGCCTTGGAGCCGAAGGCGAAGCCCACCACGGACTTGTTGGGGATGAACTTGGGGCGGCTGTTATTGATGACCCCAGATTTCATCAGGGCCATGATGGAGTCGGTCATAAGCTCCGTGTGGCAGCCCAGATCATTTTTTCCGGTGAGGCCGAAGCCCACGGCAGAGGCCACTTCGCCAATGCCCAGCTGGATGCAGCCCCCGTCGGGGATCTCGTCCAGCAGGAAACGGGCCATGGACAGGACCTCTTCGTCGGCTTCCTCCACCACGCCGCCGGGGGTGGTCTCCTTCTCCACGTCGGCAAAGACCACATGGTCGGCCTCCGAGACGTGGATGAGAGTCCGCTGGCCGTAGACGTAGGGGGAGAACTTGTTCACGTGGAGGACCACGGTCTTGGCTTCCTCCTGGATGAAGGGGTGCATACACACGCCGGAAGCGCCGTGGCTCATGTAGCCGTTCTCGTCGGGGCTGGACACATCCAGAAAGGCGATGTCCGTGTGGAAGGTGTGTCGGCACCACTGGTCCACCTGGCCCAGGTGAACGGAGGTGTAGTCCAGAGAACCCATCTTCAGGGCCCGGCGGTCCTCATAGCCCACGAAGTAGGTGCAGAACCGGAAGGCCTTGGGGTTGGCGCAGTCCAGCAGGGACATGGGAGGAAAGACGTTGGACAGGCCGATGGTCACGTCCTCCAGTTCCTCCGACCGCTTGGCCAGTTCGTCGGCGATGGCCCGGGCGTAGCTGGTGCAGCAGCCGATGTACACGTTCATACCGCTCTGGACCAGGTTAGCGGCCTGGGCGGCAGAGATCTCTTTTTCCTTAAATTCCTGTTTCAGCTGTTCGGTCATGGTGTTTTCTCCGTTACAGGGTCAGGGTGACGGTATCCAGGAGTTCCTGGAGGGTGTTCACGAATTGGGCGGTGTGCCAGCCGTCGGCGGCGGCGTGGGCGATGTTGATGGCCATGGGCAGGGTAAGTCTGCCCTCCTTCTCGGTGGCCTTGCCGTAGGTGATCACCGGGAACATGTTGGGCTGACCGCCACCGGCCACATGGGAGGTGTAGGCTTCGAAGTCCAGCCAGGGGACGCAGGAGATGCAGTAGAAGTTCCAGGGCTGACCGGGCTTGGCCTTGATGCCGTGGTTGCCGCCGTAGGTCTGGATGTCCTCCCGGACGGCCTGGTAGAAGGCGGCAAAGTCCTCGTTGTGCTCCGTCCAGAGGTCGGAGAAGGTATGGTCATCCTCGTGGAAGATGGTGTAGTTGGGGTGGACCACGTCGTGGGTGCCGGGGTTGCCCTCCTTGTCCACCGCCATACGGAAGGCAGGGTGGGAGAGGATGTTGTGGGAGACACACCAGATGAAGCTGGGGTAGAACTTCAGGCCCTGCTCGTCCAGCATGGCCTTGAAGCGGGTCACATCCAGGCGGACGTTCATGGTGTAGCCCACGGGCAGGATGTTGCGGTAGTAGTTAAAATGTTCCCGGCGGGGCCAGGTGGTCAGGTCGATGGGAGTAAACATGGGGATGCCTCCTAGTTAAGTAGTTTTTCGAGCCAGGAGGGCCTGCTTGGCCTTTCTGGTGCGGATGATGTTGGGGATAATGCTCAGCAGACTGCCAATCAGGAACATGGCGATGCCTGCGGCGATGGTGGGGGTGATGGGTTCCCCCAGAACCACCAGGGCCACGATGGGGGCCAGGATGGGCTTGAAGAAGAACACCAGACTGCCCAGGGTGGCGCTGGTCTTTTCGATGGCCATCATGTGGAAGACGTAGCCAATGGCGCAGTAGACCAGGCAGATGAAGAGAAAGTAGGGGAGGGTCTCCCGGGAGAAGCCCTGGAGGAAGGGGACACCGCAGAGGATGTCCAGCCCCACCTTCTCATAGAGTGCCGCACCAGGTCCTGTGTGGCCCAGCAGAAGGATGGCGAAGAGCTCCACCGAGCCGAAGAGGAAGGAGAAGCAGGTGACCACGATGCTGCTCATCCGGGCGGTCTTCCGCTTGGACAGGACGGTGTACAGGGAGAAAAACAGGGCAGCCAGCAGGACCATTACCAGGCTCACGGGGTTTAAGTCGCTGGAGCCAAAGGGATCCACGATGATGAGGATGCCCAACAGGTCGAAGACCAGGGCCAGGACATTGTTCCAGCGGATGACCTCGTGGAGGATGACCGCCGCCAGGACGGTGACGAAAATGGGGTTGCCGGAGAAGATGACGGCTACTACGTTGGCCTGACCGAAGGTCACGGCCAGCTGGAAGAGGGCCATGAAGAGGACCACCGTGAGAAAGCCGGAGAAGACGAAGTAGCCGTAGTCCTTGGCGGTGAGCTTCACGTTGTGCTTCTTCAGAAAATACTGGGACACGGGGAGCAGGAGAAGTCCGCCCACAAAGGCCCGCTCCAGGGTGAGCTGCATGGGGTCGAAGGCCCCCACGGCGGGGAGTTTCAGGAAGACCTCCATGGTGGAGAAGATGGTCACCGACAGGGCGATGCAGATGCAGCCGATGAGGAAGTCTTTATTCATGGGCTGGGACCTCCTTGGGTTGGCGGTTTCGCAGGATGGTGGGGATGATACCCAGAAGGCTGCCAGTCAGGAACATGGCGATGCCCAAAAGGATGGTGGGGGTGATGGCCTCTCCCAGGATCAGGAAGGCGAAGATGGGGGCCAGGATGGGCTTGAAGAAGAAGACCAGGCTGCCGTAGATGGCGCTGGTTTTCTCAATGGCCAGCATATGGAAGACGTAGCCCGCCGCGGTGTTCACGATGCCCACGAACAGGAAGTAGGGAAGGCTCTCCTTGGTGATGCCCTGGAAGAAGGGCACCTTGGCGAAGAGTTCCAGCCCTGTAGACTGAAGGGCGGCAGCCACCGGCTCCAGGTGGCCCAGAAGCAAGCACAGGCAGAGCTCCAGGGAGCCGAAGAGGAAGGTGCAGCAGGTGACCACGATGCTGCCCACCCGGGCGGTCTTCTTCTTGCCCAGCACAGCGTACAGGGCAAAGAGAAGGGCGGAGAGAACGGTGAGGGCCACGCTGAGGAGGCTCACCTGGCTGTTCCCGAAGGGGTTGACGATGGCCAGGATGCCCAGGATCTCAAAGACCAGGGCCAGGATGTTGTTCCAGCGGATGGTCTCGTGGAGGATGATCGCGGCCAGAACGGTGACGAAGATGGGGTTGCCAGAGAAGATGACGGCCACCACATTGGCCTGGCCGAAGGTCACCGCCAGCTGGAAGAGGACCATGCCCAGGCAGACGTTGAGGAAGCCGGTCATGGCGAAGTAGGCCAGGTCGTGGCCGGTGAGGGAGACCCCCTTCTTCTTCAGGGTGTGGGCGGCCACGGGGATCAGGCACAGACCACCCACCAGAAACCGTTCCATGGTGATCTGGAGGGGATGGAAGGCCCCGGACAGAGCAGGGTGTTTCAAGACTACCTCCATGGAGGAGAAGATCAGGGTGGCCATGGCGATGCAGACGCATCCCAGGGCAAAGTTACGGTTCATAGGAAAAGACCTCCTAAGGGTCGAAATTTCGGTTCTCAACCTTTTATTATAGACTTTTTAGGAAGAAAAGCAAGACCAGGGACCGGGACTTGTTTTTGTCCCCGCCATGGGCTATAATCAAACCCAGGAAAAACAATGATTTGGAGGGACCATTATGGCCATTTGCAATGCCTGCGGAGTGGAGCTTCGACCCGGAGCCCGCTTCTGCGATATGTGCGGCACCAAAGTGAATAAGATCTGCCCCAGCTGCGGGGAAGTTCTGAGAGATATTGCAAAGTTCTGCGATCTGTGCGGAGAAAAGCTTCCCGCCGAGCGAATCGTGACCGTGAAGCGGACCGTTCAGGGCGGAGTGGCCGCAGGCCGCCTCCACACCGTGGGCCTGAAGGCTGACGGCACCGTGGTGGCCACCGGCGACAACACCCACGGCCAGTGCGAGGTCTCTGGCTGGACCGATGTGGTGGCTGTGGCCGCCGGTAAGAACCACACCGTGGCCGTCCGGCAGGATGGCACTGTCCTGGCCGCCGGCGATCGTTCTATGGGTCAGTGCGCCGTGGAGGATTGGACCGACGTGGTGGCTGTTTCCGCCGGTGACTACCATACTGTGGGTCTGAAGGCCGACGGCACCGTTCTGGCCACCGGTCGTCCCACCGACGGCAAGTGTAAGGTGGGAGAGTGGAAGGGCATTGTGGCCGTGGCTGCCGGCATGGAGCACACCCTGGGCCTCACCCAGAACGGCACCGTGGTGGCCGCCGGTGAGGGCATGTTTGGTTCCTGCAATGTGAAGGACTGGAAGGATATCTCCTCCATTGCCGCCGGACACATCCACACCGTGGGTATCCACAAGAGCGGCCAGGTTTTGGAGGCGGATGCTTTCGCTGCCCCCGGCGTTCTGGCCTGGACCGACATGGCTGCCGTGGCGGTGAGCCCTTTCCATACCGTGGGCCTGAAGAACGATGGCACTGTGGTGGCCTCCGGCGATGTCCAGTATGGCCAGTGCGCGGTGGAGGACTGGGCCGATGTGGCTCTGGTGACCGTGGGCGAGCGGCACACCGTAGCCGTGAACAAGGACGGCACCGTCCGGGCCATTGGCGATAACGCTGCCGGTCAGTGCGCCGTAGCAGACTGGAAACTCTGGTAAAATAGAAAGAACAGGCCGAAAAGGCCTGTTCTTTTTTTGGTACTCACCTCTGGAAATTCCCTCTTGCAAAACTCGAACAAATGTTCTATAATAGCCCCAGAAAGAACAAAGGAGGGACCACATTATGGGAAAGCACACCGACCAGAGAGACCGCACCCTGATGCTGGCAAATATCCTGACCGAGGAGACCGATGAGCGGCACCCCATGCCCATGGCTGAACTGGTGGATCGGCTGGCCCGTTTCGGGGTCACCGCCGAACGAAAAAGTCTCTACCGGGACCTGGCCGCCCTGCGCAAGCACGGGCTGGACGTGGTCTACCGGGCCGGGACCGACGGGGGCTGGTACGTAGAAAACCGCACCTTCAACGCCCTGGACCTGCGGGCCATCATTGATGCTGTGTCCGTTTACCGCTGGATCCCCGAGAGTCAGAAACAAGAACTGTTGGACAAACTTATGAACCAGGCCCCCGTGCCTCAGCGGAAGAGTCTCCGCCGACCGGTGTCTGTCCGCCGCCGCAGTGCGGCCGATCCCCTGGATCTGCGGGCCGTTCTGGACAGGATCCATGCCGCCATCCAGAACCGGAGAGCCCTGAGCTTTGTCCCCTACACTTACGACCGGGGCAAGACCCGCACCCCCGCCGGGGGCCGTCAGGTGATCACCCCCAAGGGCCTGATCTGGGCAGGGGAGACCTATCAACTTCTGGCCTGGGACCACCGGGATCATGTGATTCGCCTGTACCGCCCTGACCGGATGGGGGAAGTCCTGGTGACTGGTCTGCCTGCCCAGGGGCCGGAGGCCGATGCCAGCCTGTGGGATACCGCCCCCTTCGGTCTGGATCCCCACCGCCGGGAACGGCTCCGCCTCCGCTGCTGCCAGGAACTGGCCGGGGAGGTCATGGACCGGTTTGGTGACCAGGTGAAACTGGTTCCCGATGGGGATGCCTTCCTTCTCACCGCCGATGTGGTGGTGGGGCCGGAGTTCTGGGGCTGGATGACCACCTATGCCGACCGGGCTACGGTGATCGCACCCCCCTGGGCGGCCAAGCAGTGGCAGGATCGGTATAAGCCCCGCATTCCCCAGCAAGTCAGACAACCCAAAGCTGTATAAAACTGCATAACAAACAAGGGATGTCTCTCGCTGGAGGGACATCCCATTTTATTTGGAAAGGAGATTCGTTATGGCAAGCACCAACAAAACCAGCAATCTGCGCCTGAACCAGTGGGAGGGGAGCGATCCCATCCTGCGCACCGATTTCAACCAGGACAACAGCAAGATCGACCAGGCAGTGAATGCCCGGGCTTTGGTCCGCCTAACGGGCAAGAACTTGACCGCTTCCACCGGGACCATCACCGTGGACCTGCTGGACTACGACCTGACCCAGTACGAGGCCCTGGAACTGACCCTGGCCCCCATTACCAGCGCCGCCGGGACCACCTCTCTGACGGTGGGGAATACATCCCCAGTGTCTCTGGCCTCCATGGCCGCCGACGGCAGCCGGGGCCTGGTGGTCCATCTGCAGTTCCTCCCCGGCGGGGTGGGGGGCTGGTGGTTCGCTCCCGGTCTGGCCACCGGCAACACCGGGGGCTTTCTGGCGGCGGGTGTCACGGCCTCCGATTTGGAGGAGGTGAAGCTGTCCTCTGCCTCTGCACCCTACCAGGCCGGGACGGCCTGGACCCTGTACGGGCTGAAGAAGTGAGTCCCATTTTGTGGACTTGCAGGGGTACAAATTGCTTGATAAAATAGGGAGGGATACCAACTGACGGGGTATTATAAGAGTGTACGGGGCTTTGTTATCCTTCTGGCCAAGGATGACACCTATGACCCGCCCACATCGTCCAGCCAAAACTGGAAGCATTGGAAAGCGGAGCTGGGACCGAAAACCTGTGAAGATTGCAGAGGAATGCACGGAAAGATATGGGCCAGGGAAGAGACTCCTAACCCTATGCCTCCTCTACACCCCAACTGCCGCTGTGTGATTGAGGCCGTGCGATCGGTGGTGGCAGGCATGGCTACGAAGGATGGACAGGAAGGGGCTGACTGGTGGTTAAAACATTATGGGAAGCTACCGGGAAACTATATTGCATCACAGTCTTTGCAAGACTTAGGATGGAGATGGGGAGATTCTCCTGTAAAGTATGCACCGGGAAAAATGGTAGCAATGGGCGTATACAGAAATGACAATAACCATTTGCCGGATATGCCTGGACGAATTTGGTATGAAGCAGACATCAACTATTATAGTGGAAAGCGAAATGCGCACCGGGTGCTGTGGTCAAATGATGGCTTATTATTTGTTACTTATGATCACTATCGCACGTTTCTTGAAGTGGTATGAGGAGGTGTTTATGAGTATAAAGCATATCGTTCATTTGGATTTAACGGGTTGTGAGTATGTAGGAGAGGTCCATCAACGGATCAAAACAGCATTTGGTTTTCCGGATTACTACGGAGAGAATTGGCACGCGTTTCGGGATGCGTTCATCACGGTGGGACTTCCTGAGAAGATCGTGATCCACGGAGAAAATAGCCTGCCTGCAGCTCTGATGGAAACGGTTGCAGAAATGCATAGGACGTTGGATGAGATCAAACAGGAAGTTGACGGTTACGGTTGGCTTTTTACGTATGAAGTGACAGAAGAATGACCAACGTGATAGGAGGTCGGTCATGGAAAAAGCAGTATTGGATTTAACGGGATGCAATAACCATTGGGATATGCATGAGCGGTTTCAGAAGGATCTGCAGCTCCCGGAACACTACGGAAAAAATTGGGATGCTTTTTGGGACAGCATGATGTGTGACAGCCCTGTAGAGTATGTTGAAATTCGGGGAGAGCACACAGTTTCTGAAAATCTTCTTCCCTCGTTGGAAAAGCTGCATGAAATCCTTTGGGAAGTAAAGCAGAGGAGACAGAAGCTGGGCTGGGAGTTCGATTATGTGATCGTTGACTGAGCTCGGTCTTCCGGCATTCGTATATTGAAATGTCTATAAAAAATCCCCCCGGCCGAAGCCGGGGGGATTTGTCATGACTCAAAAGCCTATAAAATTAGGAAAACCTAAAATTAGTTAGCGCCCTTGGGGTTCATGGGATCGGTACGATCCTCGATCCAGTACTTGCCGATGGGATCCTGAGAAGCGTCCTTGTTCATGTTGTGAGCGATCATCAGGGTCTGGTTGCGGTTCTCGACCTGCAGAGCGTTGTCGAAGCCACCTGCGTCGACGTTAGCGCGCATAGCCTCACGGGTCAGGCGGACAGCCATGGGATCCTTAGCTGCGATGACGCGAGCCAGCTCCAGGCCAGCGGGGACCAGGTCAGCACGAGCGTCAACAACCTTGGAGACCAGGCCCAGGTTCCAAGCTTCCTCAGCGTTGATGAAGTTGCCGGTCAGCATCATCTCGAATGCACGGCCGGTACCGATCAGACGGGGCAGGAAGTAGGAGGAGGACATGTCGCAGCCGCCGATGCCAACGTTAGCATAGAAGCAGGAGAAACGAGCGGTCTTGGTGCAGACACGGATGTCGGAGCACATTGCCAGGGAGAAGCCGCCGCCGCCGGAGACGTTGTCGATCAGGGTGATCCAGGGCTGAGGAGTCTTGGAGATGTACATTTCCAGCTCGCCCAGCTTGACCTGGTAGTGATAGAAGCCGGGAACGGTGCACTCGTACTCGGACAGACCCTGCTTGACGTCCAGGCCAGCGCAGAAGCCCTTGCCCTCGTCGCCGCCGTACAGCAGGACGACGCGGATGTTGTAGTACTCGTCGACCAGCCACTGGGACAGGTTGATCAGGTCCTCAACCAGGCCGTGGGACAGAGCGTTGTAAGCGTTGGGACGGTTCAGGGTAACCTTCAGGATGTTGGGCTCGACCATGTCCAGCAGCAGGTTCTCATAGGTAGGCAGAGCTCTGGGAGCGGGATAAACAGGCTTCATGATGAAATCCTCCATTAATAAATTTTTGCACTTAGTTTCCTAAGTGTTACTTTATTTCCTTGTGTTGACCGGCCCCGAGAGGCCGGTCAACATAGAAAACTTAGTTAAAGTTTTTTGCTAAGGCGTGAACTAAAAATTAGTTGGTGTTGCCGTTAGCAGCGACGTACATACCGTGGATCAGGTACTGGATGTCGCCGGAACCCTCGATGTTGGGAGCGATGGAAGCGTCACGCAGGAAGCGCTCGACCTGGTACTCATCGCAGACACCGTAAGCGCCCATAGCGTTGACAGCCATGGTAGCAACCTTGGTAGCGGTCTCAGCAGCGTAGCCCTTTGCCTGAGCGGTACGAGCCTGGACAGCACGCATGGTAGCGATGTCGTCGTTCTCGAAGTGGTTGTGGTCGCAGTAGTCAGCAGCCTCCAGCATCAGCAGCTCAGCAGTGTGAGCGTAGGTCAGCATGGTGGACAGGCGCAGCTGAGTGGTGGGGAACTTGGTGATGGACTTGCCGCGGTGCAGCTTCTCCTGGCAGTATGCCAGAGCCAGGTCTGCAGCGCCCAGAGCGGTGCCGACGAAGACTGCGGTGAAGCCCAGCTTGCCGTAAGCGGTGGTGCCCAGCAGCTGAGTGAAGCCGTCGCCGTGCTTGCCCAGGATCTGGTCCTCGGTGACAACGATGTCGTCCATGAAGATGTCATAGACGTGAGAGCCCTTGTAGCCGATCTTGTCCCAGGGGCTGGAGATGGAGTAGCCGGGGCAGAACTTGTCGATAACCAGGCCGGTAACGATGTCCTTGCCGTCCTCGGTAGCTTCCAGAGCGAACAGGACGCAGGGGCCGTCGTAAGCAGCGTTGGAGATGAAGCGCTTAACGCCGTTCAGCTTGTAGGTGCCGTCAGCCTGCTTGACCAGACGGGTCTTCAGCATCTTGGGGTCGGAACCGGTCTCGGGCTCGGTGAATGCGAAGGAGACGGTCTGCTCGCCGGAGCAGCAGGGAGCCAGGTACTTAGCCTTCTGCTCGGGGGAAGCGTACAGGTCCAGAGCTTCCAGGCCCAGGATGTAAACGTCCAGGCACTTACCGACGGAGGGGGAGACGCGGGACAGTTCCTTCAGGATGATGGTCTGCTCAACGTGGCCCATGCCCATGCCGTTGTACTCCTCGGGGAAGGAGATGCCGATGAAGCCGCACTCAGCCAGCTGCATGTGGATGTCGTGGGGCAGCTGAGGCAGCTTTTCGCCGGTGGAAACCTCAACCAGCTCGCCAGCCTCGATCTCCTCGATACGGGGAGCCAGAACGGTCTGTGCAAAGTCTCTTGCCAGGTCGTGGATCATCTGCTGGTCTTCGTTCAGTAAAAATTCCATGATAGTATTCCTCCTGATGAATTTTCTTTCCTAATAATGTAGGGTTGGCTATTGCCAGGGCATAAGAAGAATGCCCGCAGCAATAGATTCCTAACGGGACAACTTCTACAGATGTATTATACCATAAGAAACCAAAGGGCACATGCTGAATATTGATTATTTTTATGGTAGAAAGTACTACATTGGAACTATATCATAACCGAAAAAACCCTGTCCGAGTGAACAAAAGGAGGAAAAACCCTCTTGTCAGATTGCACAAAATCAACAAACTGAACGAAAATCATGCAGGGTCTCCTGCAAAGAGCGAGCCTGGCTGGGGGACGGCCCGGAGGGAATGGCAAAAACCACCGAAACAAGGGGGCGGAAACCAGAAAAAATGGTGGAAATGATTGGAT
Source organism: Ruminiclostridium sp. (assembly GCA_017547425.1). Taxonomy (GTDB): domain Bacteria; phylum Bacillota; class Clostridia; order Oscillospirales; family Oscillospiraceae; genus Evtepia. The sequence continues at coordinate 1,860 of JAFYPT010000143.1, read as the reverse complement.
TGCCCTTGACGGGACCGGTGCTATCCTGTAAAATAAGACCAACACGAGGCGAAGGACGGGCGTTTATAACTTTGCAAGACCTCCGTCACGCTGTGTTAGGCCGATTATACTGTCACTCCTTCGGGGGTGCTGATGAATCATTATATCTTAAAGGAGAGTTCTATCATGGAAGTTAAGATCGTTGGCGTTTACGGCGCAGGCAGCATGGGCAGAGGCATTGCACAGGTCGCTCTGGAAGGCGGCTATGACGTGGTCCTGTATAACCACAGAACCCCCACCCTGGAGAAGGGCGTTGCCGGCATCAAGAAGAACTTTGACAAGAAGATCGCCAAGGGCAAGATGACCCAGGAAGAGGCAGACGCTCTGCTGGGCAAGCTGGTTGCTACCACCACCCTGGAAGATCTGGCCAACGTTGACATCGTCTTCGAGGCCATGGTCGAGAACATGGAGCTGAAGAAGGACGCTTTCGCAAAGCTGGCTCCCGTGATCAAGCCCGAAGCTATCTTCGTTTCCAACACCTCCTCCCTGTCCATCACCGAGCTGGCTGCTTCTTCTCTGCGTCCCGAGAAGTTCCTGGGCATGCACTTCTTCTCCCCCGTGCCCGCTATGAAGCTGGTTGAGATCATCCCCGCATACGACACCTCCGAGGACACCGTGGAGACCGGTAAGGCAGTCGCCAAGGGCTTCGGCAAGGAGTTCGTTACCGTTTCCGACGTGCCCATGTTCATCGCAAACCGCGTCATGTGCCCCATGATGAACGAGGCTGCTATCCTGGCCGGCGAGAACGTCTGCTCCTACGAGGACATCGACAAGGCTTGCGAGCTGGGCTACAACCTGCCCATGGGTCCCCTGAAGCTGGCTGACGCCATCGGTATTGACGTCATGATCAACGTCATGGAGTCCCTGTACCAGGAGACCGCAGACTCCAAGTATCGCCCCGCTCACCTGTACAAGGTCCTGTACCGTGCAGGCCGTCTGGGCCGCAAGTCCGGCAAGGGCTTCTACGACTACAACTAATTTTAGTCACCAAAAATCCCACGGAGATCTCTCCGTGGGATTTTTTACTTGAGAGACCCGCTGCGCTGGGCTCTCTCAAGTGAGAGTTGCGGCCTGCTGCGCGCGCCCGCTGGGCACACTGACAGGCCGAGAAGAGTTTTCCGGCACGCACATGTCGCGCCGGAAAACCGATCAGACTTTATTTCGCCGTTGCGACGGCGAAACTCTACGAGGTTTTACATAGGTTTCCAATCGTAGGGGCGATTCACGAATCGCCCGCTCACGCTTCAAGGGAGTCGTTTTCTGCTCCCACAGCGGAAATACCCCCCTCTATTTTACCAATGCAGCCAAGGCTTCTCCTCCCGTCCTGTGCTACCATATAAATACAAAGAAACAGGGAACGCAGGAAGGAGAAGAGTTATGAAAAAGAAGATCACCAGCAGACCCGGCCTCTTCGGCAGCACCGTCCACTATGACGAGAAGGGACATCGGGTGGGTCGAACCACCAAGGGCGGGTTCGGCCGGAAGGATAGTTGGTTTGAGGATTGAATATATTTTAGAAGGAGCGGATTGTATTCGCTCCTTTCTCTATGCCCACCAATTTGGAGTTTGTGGGTTTGAATGCGAACAAAGAAGAACAAAGAAAAAAGGGACGCAATTTCTTGCGTCCCAATGGATTTCTCGTCTCACCCCTGCCGTCTCTGCAGCTGCAGTCGGTCTGCGATCATGGCAATGAACTCACTGTTGGTGGGCTTTCCCTTGCTGTTGCTCACGGTGAAGCCGAAGTACTTCTGCAGGGTGTCCAGGTCGCCCCGGTCCCAGGCCACTTCGATGGCGTGGCGGATGGCCCGCTCCACCCGGCTG
>JAFYPT010000018.1 GCA_017547425.1 Ruminiclostridium sp. | reverse complement strand
CAAGAGATGGCAACATGCGCGAGTGGTGGAATTGGCAGACTCGCTAGATTCAGGTTCTAGTGTGCAATACGCACGTGCGGGTTCAAGTCCCGCCTCGCGCACCAAAGTCCGAAACCGAAAGGTTTCGGACTTTTTGTTTTCCCCAAGGCATCTCAAAATTCTCTTAAAAAACGCGAAAAAAGTTGTTGACATACCAATCGGAGTGTGCTACTATATCCAAGCAGTCAAGAGATGGCAACATGCGCGAGTGGTGGAATTGGCAGACTCGCTAGATTCAGGTTCTAGTGTGCAATACGCACGTGCGGGTTCAAGTCCCGCCTCGCGCACCAAAGTCCGAAACCGAACGGTTTCGGACTTTTTGTTTTTCCCGAAACCATTGCGGAATCCCCGCAATCAGGGTATACTATTACAGACATCGGTACCAATTCATTGGGACATCCAGAGATGAGAGGAGGTTCGGCATGGCGCTGGAAAACAAGCTCGGTATTGAGAACTCTGCAGAGTTGGCCCGGGAAGAGGAACGCATCAGCAAGAAAAAAGCCATCGAACTGTTTGAAAGCGGTATGCTGAGTAGACTGTCACCGGGAACCTTCTCCTCCCTGGCAACCATCCACCAGCATCTCTTCGGGGAAATTTACGAATTTGCCGGAACCATCCGAACGGTCAATCTGGCCAAAGGAAACTTCCGCTTCGCCCCGGTCATGTATCTGAGTACCGCCTTGGATCATATTGATGCGATGCCCCAGTCCACCTTCGAGGAGATCATCGAAAAGTATGTAGAAATGAACGTAGCGCACCCCTTCCGGGAGGGAAACGGCAGAAGCACCCGCATCTGGTTGGATCACCTGCTGAAAGCCCAACTGGGGCAAGTGGTGGACTGGAGCCAGGTGGACAAGGAGGACTATCTTTTGGCCATGGAGCGCAGCCCCATTCGGGATATTGAGATCAAGCACGTTCTGCGGCAGGCCCTGACCAACGACACCGAAAGCCGGGAACTCTATATGAAGGGCATCGACCACAGCTACTATTATGAGGGATACGTCACCTTCAAGTCTGACGAATTGTAATCACAGAGTCCGAAACCGAACGGTTTCGGGCTTTTTGTTTTCTCTCACAATTTACATTTTATCCCTTGTTTTCCCCCCGCAAATGCCCTATACTTTTCCCATCATCTGAAAAGGACCTGAGCCTATGAAGCACGACAACTTCCCAACCAAACGAATCCTGGGCATCATCACCTTTGCCCTGCTCCTCTACTGGGGCCTTCTCCATCCCAGCCAGGTAGGGGGCTTCCTCTCCGCCGTTTTCTCCCTCTTTGCCCCCTTTGTGCTGGGCTTTGCCATCGCCTTTCTCGTGAATGTCCCCCTGCGCCTCCTGGAGGGGCTGTGGGACATTCACGCCAAGTCCCCCAAGGGCAAACGTCCGGTCTGCCTGGTGGCCAGTCTGGTCCTGGTGGCGGGTATCATCTTCTCCCTGTTCTTCATCGTGGTCCCTGCCCTGGCCGAGAGTTTTTCCAACCTGGCCAGCCAGATGCCCATGTATGTCCGTCAGCTGGAATCCCTGATCCTCTCCCTCACCCAGCTGCTGGCTGAGTACAACATCGTCCTGCCCACCCTGGACCTGGACCTGGAACGAATCTATTCCACCGTGCTGAACTTCTTCACCCAGTACGGCCAGGCCCTCATGGATAAGACCATCGGTGTCACCACTTCCATCGTGTCGGTCCTGGTGAACTTTGTTCTGGCCCTGGTCTTTTCCCTGTACCTGCTGGCCCAGAAAGAGACCCTCATGCGCCAGAGCCGGAAGGCTGTCCACGCCCTGCTGCCCCAGCGCTGGGCCACCAACACCCTGCAGATCGCCACCCTCACCAACAAGACCTTCGCCAACTTCGTCACCGGACAGCTCACCGAAGCGGTCATTCTGGGTTCCCTGTGCTTTATTGGCATGACCATCTTCCGCTTCCCCTATGCCGCTGTGGTTTCCGTGCTCATCGGCTTCTGCGCCCTCATCCCCATCTTCGGCGCCATCATCGGTGCCGTCATCGGCGCGTTCCTCATTCTGCTGGTGGCCCCCATGAAGGCCCTGTGGTTCCTGGTCTTCCTCATCGTCCTTCAACAGCTGGAGGGCAACCTCATCTACCCCCGTGTGGTGGGCAAATCCGTGGGCCTGCCCGGCATCTGGGTCCTGGCCGCCGTCACCGTGGGCGGCAACGCCTTTGGCCTGCTCGGTATGCTCCTGAGCGTTCCCGTGTGCTCGGTGCTGTACACCCTCTTCCGGGAGTTTGTGAACTGGCGACTGGAGCAGAAAGGACTCTCCACAGAATAAGTTACTCCAAAACACCAAAAACCGCCGCAAAACTGCGGCGGTTTTTTCTTGTCATTTCCTGTCAAAGGCAGTATAATCTTTGTTACTTCTATGATTTTACGGGAAGGTCGTGCTGCCTGTGACAACCACACAAAAAAACAGCTGCCAATGGCTGCCCATCGCCTTTATCCTGCTGCAAAGCACCCTGTACGGCTTCGGTGACCCTATCTCCAAGGCCGCCTATGAGGTGGTCCCTCTGTACGCCCTCCTCTCCGCCCGGTACACCATCGCCTTCCTCTTCCTGATGGCCATCTTCGGCAAGCGGGTGGTCCGGGGGCTGAAGGCCTGCTCCGTGCGGGACTGGCTCCTGCCCAGCCTGTGCATTGCCGGGGGCTACATCGCCACCAACATCGCCATCGTCTTCACCACCGCCACAGCCACCGCCTTTCTGCGGTCCCTGTCTACCGTCATGACCCCTCTGCTGGCTCTGGTGGTGTTTCGCAAGAAGTTCAGCTGGAAGCACATCCCCATTCTGGTGATGGTCATCGTGGGCCTCTACCTTCTGTGCGGCCGGGGCGGTCTCACAGGATTCGGCATCGGCGAGATCTTTGGCCTCCTCTCCGCCCTTCTGCTGGCCGGCTCCCTGGTCTTTGGCGAAAAGGCCCTGGACAAGGTGGACCCCGTGGCCCTCACCACCGTCCAGACCGCCATGTCCGTGGTCCTCACCACCCTGTGCGCCTTCCTGCTGGAAGGGGGCATCCATCTGGAGACCGCCGGGACCACCGAATGGCTCATCATCGTGTATCTGGCCATCCTGTGCACCGTGGCGGGCTACCTGCTCCAGAACGCCGCCCTTCGGTCCATCTCCTCCCGGGTGGTGGCTCTCCTCCAGTGTACCGGCCCCGTCATGACCGCCTTCTTCTCCTTCCTGATCCTGGGTGAGCGGCTGAACCTGGCCGGTCTGGTGGGCGCGGCCATCCTCCTGGCCTGCGTGGTGGCCGAGACCCTCATGGCAGACGACGAGAAAAATAAAGAATGAAAAAACGCCTCCCAACCGGGAGGCGTTTCGCCGTTAGTAATATACTTCTTCCAGGCACAGGCCGCAGGCGGGGAGGGTCTCCCCGGCCCGGGTGCGGTCCTGAGATGCGAGGATCTCCGCCATATCCTCTGGGGCCAGTTCCCCCCGGCCCACCGCCAGAAGGGTACCCGACAGGATACGGACCATGTTATACAGAAAACCGTCTCCGGTGAAGGACATACGCAGTTCACCGCCTAGTTCCTCGATCACGATGGACTTTACGGTGCGGACGGTGGACTTCTTAAACTTCTTCAGAGAACAAAACGCCCTATAGTCGTGAGTGCCGCAAAGTTCCGCCGCCGCCCGCCGCATAGCGGCTACGTCCAAATCCCCGGGACAGAAGTACAGGTAGTTCCGCTCAAACACATTGGGTTCCTCGCTCCGCCAAATGCGGTAGACGTAGGTCTTCCCCGTGCAGGACAGACGGGCGTGGAACCTGGGTTCTGCCTCTTCCAGGCGGATGGCTCCAATGTCCGCAGGAAGGTACTGCCGCAGACCCGATAAAATCTCGTCCGTGGTCATGGATGTCTTGGCCCGGAAGGATGCCACCTGCCCTTTGGCATGGGTCCCGGCATCGGTTCGCCCGGAGCCGTTCACTTCCACCGGTTGGTCCAGCAGGCGGGAGAGCAGCGTCTCCAGTTTTCCCTGTATGGTGTTGTCCGTGTTTCCCTGCTTCTGCCAGCCCTTCCAACGGGTGCCGTCGTAGCAGAGGGTCAAGCGATAGTTGCCCATTTCGCTCCCTCCATCTGGTTTGATGGGTCCATTATACGATATCCAGCCGGATGCCGCAAGTCCCTCCCCCAGCACCATCTTGCCATTGTGTCAACTTGCGCCGCATGTTGACACATTTTATCTCTATCATTCGCAAAAAAACCTTATATTTCAATGCTTTTTCTTTCTTGAAAAATGTTGAAACAACATCTTGCAATCTTCGACATTTTAGTGTAAAGTAGTAGTATTGTGCTTGGGCCTACGGGCCCGCTACCCCCGATTCCCAAGGGGGTACATTTTTCCTAAAGGAGAGAAAGAAAACAATGGAAGAAAATAAACAGCGTGGCCAGTGGGGCAGCACTTTTGGCTTCCTCATGGCTTCCATCGGCTCGGCCATCGGCCTGGGCAACCTGTGGGGCTTCCCCTACAAGATGGGTTCCACCGGCGGTTTCGCCTTCCTGCTGGTCTATCTGGTCCTGGTCATCCTGATTGGCCGTTTCCTGATGATGGGCGAGTTTGCCCTGGGCCGTAAGACCGGT
>JAFYPT010000017.1 GCA_017547425.1 Ruminiclostridium sp. | reverse complement strand
GGCGAAACTCTACGAGTTTTTTTGACACTCTGGAAAGCCCTGACCGGATGGTCAGGGCTTTTCCTTGTTTAGGGGTGCTCAAATCTTTCGTACTCATGTTCCGAGATGCTGAACTGAAAGGCGGCGCTTTCACCGGCCAGGCGGAGAACGAAGAGGCCGTTCACGTCGTCCAGACGGAAGTGGTAGAAGGGGTCCTCCTGGTTGAAGGGGATGACCTCCACGATCTCATCGTCCAGCATCAGGCAGGCCTTGAAGTTGCCTTCGGTGACGGTCAGGGCGGTGAGGTCCAGGGTGATGTCCGACTTGCCGATGTAGTTGGCCCACAGGATGTCGTAGACACCGGTAAAGCCCTTGGAGGAGATGGTGAGACCTGAACCGATGAGGTCTTCCTTCACAGAGATGCCGCCGGTCATGCCCATGTCACCGTCTATGATGTCAAAGTCGTTGAGGACCTGGAGGTTGTAGTTGTCCGGGCCGTTGGTGTCCTCAATGGCATCGGGGGCGGTGAGGAAGGTCCAGGCAAAGCCGCCTGCCACCAGCAGAAGGATGAGGATGGGGAAGAGTTTCTTTTTCATGGTTGGGGTTCCTTTCGATTAGAAAATACCGGGGATCTGCTGGCTGATGAAAAGACCCAGCAGGAGGGAGGTGACGTTGGCCGTGAGGGCATACACCCAGGGGTGGGCCTTTCGCTCTGGTTTCTTGTCCCATTTTTTCAGGGTGGCGGCGTAGACCAGACCTTCCAGGAGGAAGACGACAGCCTCCATCCAGACGTAGCCAAAGACAAAGGCCCAGCCGCCGAACTTGAAGTTGATGAGGTTCAGGGCCAGGTTCAGGATGACCTGGGTGGCCAGGTTCACCCAGAAGATGATTTTGAGCTGTTTCTTTGCCCGGAAGCCGAAGAACAGGGCCAGGGCCATTTCGGCCGCCAGGGTGATGACCACCCGGGCCAGGAAGGAGAGGATCTCCTGCCCGAAGAGGTAGTCCTTGTGGAGGGGGGCCAGCAGGCCGGTCTCCGGGGCTGCCCCGGCATGGCAGGTAAAATAGCTGTGGAAGGCATACCGTTCATAGGTGTCTTCTGTGACAGCAAAGGTGTCGCTCTCCGGGAAGTAGAGCAGCACCTTGAAGACCTGGGGCGGGTAGTAGGTCCAGGCGAAGGTGTGGCTTTCCGAGCAGTTCTCGAAACAGCCCAGGAAGTAGAAGCCGTCGGGGTCTTCGTAGCGGTTGAAGGCCTCCCAGACCTCCCGGGGGCCGTAGTACTCCTCATAGACCGTCATGTGGCTCCAAGGTCCGGTGGAGTCCCGCTCTGACAGGAGGGTGACGTAGTAGGTCTGGTCTTCCAGCCCGCTGAACGTGATGTTCACCGAGGGCTTGGGGCCTGTATCCGCCCCGGCGGTCATGGGAATGAGGAGGGCGAAAAGCAGAAGGAAGGGGAGCAGTCGCTTCATGGGGAATCCTTTCTTTGGACGACGGACAGTTGTCTTTCTCTCATAATGCCATAGTTTTGGTGAATTGTCAATGTGGGGCGGGTGTGGTAGAATGGAAAGAAAAGAACCCCTCATCAGTCACCTGCGGTGACAGCTTCTCCCCAGGGAGAAGCCTTGTCTTCGGTCGGAAGAAGCCTTCTCCCTGGGGAGAAGGTGCCCTCGAAGAGGGTGGATGAGGGGGAATTTTTTCAAACACAGTGAACCTTTCCCATCCTCAGTTGTATCTATAAGCGAAAGGAGGTGGGAGCGGATGGACCGATACATCCAGGCCCACGGGCGGCGGCTCTTCGGCCTGTGCCTGACCCTCTGCGCCCACCGGCAGGATGCGGAGGATCTCTATCAGGACACCTGGCTCAAGGCCCTGGCCCATTTCCACCAGTATGACCCCGCCCGGCCCTTCGAGCCGTGGCTCACCCGCATCTGCGTGAACACCTACCGCAACTCCCTCCGCCGTCTGGCCCGTAGCCCCATCTTCAACGGGTTTCGGACCGGGGAGGAGAAGGAGGCCCTGCTGACCTCCGTCCCTGCCCCGGACCGGCCCGACTACACCCCCCTCTACCAGGCGGTGGCCGGCCTGCCGGAGAAACTGCGGGTGACGGTCATCCTGTACTACTTTGAAGAGATGGACGTAAACACCACCGCCCAGGTCCTGGGGATTCCCCCTGGGACGGTGAAATCCCGGCTGAACAAGGCCAGAACCAAGCTGAAGGAGGTGCTGGGGAATGAACCCGACCTTTGATTTTGAAGCCCGCCGCCCCCCGGTCCTCACCGAGAGGATGCTGCGGGAGGAAGCTGACCGGCGGAGGGTCCGCCGTCAGACCCTCATCCTCACCCTGGCCGCCCTGGCCACCCAGGTGATCCTGGTGGTCCTGGGGCTCATCCTGGTCCCCACCCAGCCCCTGGCGGCTCTGGCCTGCCTGGGCTATGTGTGTCTGTCCACCGCCGGGGGCGGTCTGGCCGCCCTGATCTATCAGAAAGAGAGGAGGCTTGCCTCATGAGTGTCGTGGCTTTATGGCTGGTCATCGTGCCATTTTTTATTCTGGTGCCCCTGCTGTTGGGGATCTTCGTCTACCGGGATGCCAAGGACCGGGGGATGAACCCCCTCCTGTGGGCCCTGGCCGCCGTCCTGTGCCCCAGCTTTCTGGGCCTTATCGCCTACCTGCTGGTGCGGGGGAGCTATGCCAACTGGAAATGTCCCCGGTGCGGGAGTCCTGTTCAGGAGTCCTTCACCGCCTGTCCCCAGTGCGGGGCCAAGCTGAAGGCCTCCTGCCACAACTGCGGCGGGGCCATCGAGAAGGACTGGCAGGTCTGTCCCCACTGTGCTTCCCCCCTGGACTGGAATGACCGGGACTTCACCCCCCCGGTGAAGCCCCAGGAGAAGGGGATCGGCAAGCTCATCCTTCTGGTGATCCTGGTGCCCATCCTGCTTCTTGCGCTGCTGGTCTTTGGGTTCTCTGCCACAGGGGTCACGGGGAGCGTCCACACCGCTTACCTCAGTGAGGTGGATGCGCTGCGCCTTCGTCACGACCTGCGATCCGTCCACAGTGATTGGGTGGACCTGTGTGACCAGTCCACCGACACCATCCAGGTTCTGGTGGACTGCCAGGAGGGTGGCGACCAGGCCCTGTGGATCTACCTCATCTACCTGCCCGAAACTATGGAAGGCAGCGCATCCACCGGGGTGGGGAGGACTCTGCTGGGCCGGACCACCATGACCGTGGACTATATGCGCTTTCCCAATGAGGGAGGAATTTTCCTGTGCATGTCCGGGTGGAGCGATCAGGAACCCAAGCTGCGGGTGTATGACCAGAATGGCGGGGTGGGCATTCAGGAGACCCAGAGCCTCATAGACCTGAACCATTACCTCTCCTGGGAGGGCATGGGGGCTTCCTATGAGGTGGAGGCCATGGAAGAACACCATCCCGAATAAACCAAAACGCCTCCCTCAGCTGAGAGAGGCGTTTCTGCATTGGGAAACATGGCAAACGTTAGTCCAACAGACCTTGCTGGGTCAGGGCAGCGGCCATCTCCTGGCTGCCCATGACCCACAGCAGATCCCCCTGGCGGAGGGTCAGGTTCTTGTCGGGGTTGGGGATGGGCAGCAGGTCCCGCTCCAGGCCGATGAGCAGGGCCTTCCAGTCCTCCTTGATGCCGGAGTCCCGGAGGGGTCTGCCTGCCTGGGGCATCTCCTTTTCCAGGGTCACGCCGCAGCACAGGAGCTGGTTGCCCTGGGGCTGGTTTTCGATGTAGTCCTTCAGGGTCCGCAGGCGGGCCCCCCTGGTGGGGTGGACCCCGTCGGGGGCCTGCTTGAAGCAGAAGTTTTCCAGGTCCTTCTTGGAGCCCATGGCCACGATCCTGTCTCCGGCCAGCAAGGTCACATCTCCCTCGGGGATGTTCCAATGCTCCCTGCCCCGGAGGACTTTGAGGATGCTGATGTGATGGTCCTTGCCCCAGCCGTGCTCCAGGAGAGTCCTGCCCCTGTGCTTGTACAGGGGCGGGAGCTCCAGGGTGATGACATAGAGCTGCTCGGTGAGCCAGTGATGGGACTCCTCCCCATCCTGCCCGAACCGCTCGGCCAGACGGCGCTCGTTGAGGTTGGCCAGGAACCGGGCCTCGAACTCCAGGTTCCGGCTGGCCAGACGGTTGGAATTTCTCGCCAGCAGGACCACCGGGATGAACCCCAGGGCCAGCCACAGGGCGCTGGCCCGGGAGATGAGAACGGCAGGCAGGACCGCCAGGAAGACCACCACGGCAATGCGGAAGAGGAGCAGAAGGATGAGAAGCAGACGGTTGTACACGCTCTTGAGCCACAGGGCGGTGAAGGTCCGCTTCTTGATGCGGAGCATGGCCGGCAGCAGAAAAGCCAGCACCAGGTAGATGACCACGCAGGAGACCACCTTGGGGGAGATGGGGCTGTCTGCCAGAACCTCTTGCAGGAAGGGCAGCAGCACCTGGACCCCCAGCAGGATGGTGCCTGCCGCCAGGATGCCGTAGAAGGCCATGGTGGTGAAGTAGCTCTTCAGATAGGCCACCTGGTCCCTGTCCTCCCCGGGCTTCTGGGCCTGCCGGGCCTCGCAGTAGTTGTCCAGAGCCACCAGCCAGCGGTTGGGCAGGGTCTTTTCCAGGAAGCGGGTCATAGGCTCTGCCGCCTTCAGCAGGAAGGGGGTGGTGAAGGTGGTGAACACCGACACCGCCACGATGATGGGGTACAGGAAGACCCCGGTGACGTTGAGGGACTGGCCGAGACCGGCGATGATGAAGGAGAACTCACCCACCTGTGTCTGGGAGGCCGCCGAGTGAATGGAGACATCCAGGTCCTGACCGGCGGCCAGGCCGCCCAGGGTCAGCAGGAGGAGCTTGCCTGCGATGGCAACCGCTGAAATGATCAGGATGGGGATGATATATTCCACGATCATGGCGGGCTGGACCATGAAGCCCACGGACACGAAGAAGACGGCGCCGAAGAGGTTCTTGCAGGGGGTGACCAGGTGCTCGATCTTCTCCACGTGGACGGTGCCCGCCAGGAGGGAACCGGCCAGGAAGGCACCCAGCTCGGTGGACAGGCCGATCCGCTCGGCCAGAACGGCCATGAGGAAGCACAGGCCCAAGGAGAAGACCAGCAGGACCTCCTCGTTCATGAGGACCACCAGCTTTTTCATCAGGGAGGGCAGCAGGAAGATGCCCAGGATGAGCCACAGGGCCAGGTAGAAGATCAGCAGACCCATCTGGGCCGCCAGTGCCGCGCCGCTGATGGACTGAGACACGGCAATGGTGGACAGAATGACCATGGCGAAAATGGCGATGATGTCCTCAATGACCAGGGTGCCCATGGCCAGGTCGGAGAATTTCCGGTCCTTCATGCCCAGGTCCTCGATGCTCTTCATGGTGATCATGGTGGAGGACATGGCCAGCATGACCCCCAGGAAAATGCTGTTCATGGTGCCCCAGTCCATGAGGATGCCCAGGAAGAAGCCCAGGATGCCCATGCCCAGGGCCTGGACACCGGCAGACAGGAAGCCGGGAACACCCACCTCGCCCATTTTGTGGATGGAGAACTCCAGGCCCAAGCCAAACATCAGGAAGATAACGCCGATGTCCGACCAGACCTCCACGGACTCCATGTTCTGGACGGTGGGGAGGAAATCCACCACGGGACCGGCCAGGAAACCGGTCAGGATGTAGCCCAGGACCGAGGGGAGGTTGATTTTTTTACAAAGTATGGTGGTGATGGCCGCCAGGACCAGGATGACGGTGAGGTCGGTGATAAGCGCAGGGATGGCGTGCATGGCGGACCTCCTTTCGTGGAAGATAGTTTTATGAAGATAGTTTTATTAAGAAACGCAAGTTGCAGGAGAACGACAGAACCTCTCCCAGAGGGAGAGCTTTCTTTCTTATATAAGTATACGAGAAAACGCAATCTTTTGCAACCTCTCTGGAAGACAATCCCATTTCATTGACATTCCCACCCTATTATGGTACCTTATAACTAGGAAAAACAAACCAAAAGGAGGTTTTTTTGATATGGTACGCAACGACCTTCTGGCCCAGTGCCGCCAGCTCCGGCAGGACGTGCTGGAGATGATCCATGCGGCCGGTTCCGGCCACCCCGGCGGCTCTCTGTCCGCTGTGGAGATCCTCACCGCCCTCTATTTCGACGTGATGAAGGTGGACCCCGCCAACCCCGGCGACCCCGACCGGGATCGGTTCATCCTCTCCAAGGGCCACGCCGCCCCCATCCTCTACGCCGTGCTGGCACGGAAGGGGTACTTTGCCCCCGAAATGCTGCCCACCCTCCGCTCCCTGGGTTCCCCCCTCCAGGGTCACCCCCACATGCACATGCTCCCCGGTCTGGACTGCTCCTCCGGCTCCCTGGGTCAGGGCCTGTCCGTGGCCAACGGCCTGGCCTTTGCTGCCCGGAAGCAGAACAAGTCCTACCGGACCTACTGCCTGATGGGTGACGGCGAGGTCCAGGAAGGCCAGGTGTGGGAGGCCGCCATGACCGCCGCCCACTTCGGTCTGGACAACGTCTGCGCCATCGTGGACAACAACGGCGTCCAGCTGGACGGCACCACCGCCGAGATCATGGGGGTGGAGCCCCTGAACGACAAGTTCCGTGCCTTCGGCTGGCACGTGATCGAATGCGACGGCCACGACATCCATGCCGTCCTGGCCGCCCTGGAGGAGGCCCAGGCCACCAAGGGCAAGCCCTCTGTCATCATTGCCAAGACCGTCAAGGGCAAGGGTGTCTCCTTCATGGAGAACCAGTGCGGCTGGCACGGCAAGGCCCCCAACAAGGAAGAGCTGGCCGCGGCTCTGGCCGAGATCGTGTAAAGGAGGAATCGCCATGAAAGACGTGAAATACATCCCCCAGCGGGACGGCTACGGCTTGGGTCTGCTGGAACTGTGCAAGACCCGTGAGGACATCCTGGTGCTGGACGCCGACGTGGCCGCCTCCACTCGGACCAACTGGATCCGGGACCAGTACCCCGACCACTTCTATAACCTGGGCATCAGCGAGCAGGACATGGTGGGCACCGCCGCCGGTCTGGCCCTGGGCGGCATGATCCCCTATGTGTCCACCTACGGCGTCTTCCTCTCCGGCCGCGCCTTTGACCAGATGCGCACCACCGTGTGCTACAACAACCTGAAGGTCCGCTTCGGCGGTGCCCACGCGGGCATCTCCGTGGGTCCCGATGGCGCCACCCACCAGGCTCTGGAGGACATTGCCCTGGCCCGGGTCCTGCCCAAGATGATGGTCATTGCCCCCTGCGACAGCGAGGAGACCCGGAAGGCAGTCATCGCCGCCGCCGACATCGACGGCCCCGTCTACTTCCGCTTTGGCCGTGAGGCCGTCCCCGTGGTCACCGACGAATCCACCCCCTTTGAGATCGGCAAGGCCCGTCTGGTGTGTGAAGGCGCCGACTGCGCCGTCTTCGCCTGCGGCGCTATGGTCTACGAGGCCATGTGCGCCGCCGAGGAGCTGGCCAAGGAGGGCATTTCCCTCCGGGTCTTCGACCTGCACACCATCAAGCCCATTGACCAGGAGGCTATCCTCACCGCCGCCAAGGAGTGCGGCTGCATCGTCACCGCCGAGGAGCACCAGACCGCCGGCGGTCTGTACAGCGCCGTGGCAGAGGTCATCGTGAAGGGCCAGCCTGTCCCCATGGAGAATGTCTCCGTCCGGGACACCTTTGGTCAGTCCGGCCCTCCCGAGGCCCTGATGAACGCCTACGACCTGAACGCCAAGGGCATTGTGGCTGCTGTCCGCAAGGTCCTGGAGCGCAAAGCATGAAGAAATTACTGCCCACCCTGCTGCTGATGCTGTTTCTCACGGCCTGCGGCGGGGTGGAACCCCCTCCGGCGGATTATGTCTCCCCCGAGGATGGCTTCCGGTACAGCAAGTCCCAGCTGTCCCCCCAGGAGCAGTACCTCTACGACCAGCTCCTGACGGGGCTCAAGGACCAGGCCCATCGGGTGGAGGGTCTGTACCCGGAATCTGCCATGATCGAGCGGGCTATCCGGGCGGTGGACCGGGACTACCCGGAGCTCTTCTGGTTTTCGGGCACCGGTCAGATCGAGACCTCTTACCTGGGAGACAAGGCCCTGGAGGCCACCTATATCCCGAACTATGCCGTGGAGGAAGGCCAGCGGCCTGTGGTCCAGGCCCAGCTGGATGCCTGGATAGCTGACTTCCGGTCCGGCCTGCCCTCCGGCGGGGACCAGTGGGAGACTGCCCTCTACGTCTACGAGTACATCATCGACCACGCCGACTATGCCGTGGTGGAGGACAACTCCATCGTGAATATCATGGTGGATGGCCAGGGGCTGTGCGGATGCTACGCCAAGACGGCCCAGTACCTGCTGAACGGGCTGGGCATCCCTGCCGCCTACGTCACCGGCCAGGCCGGAGGGGAGACCCACGCCTGGAACCTGGTGTGGATCGACGGCGTCCCCACCTGGATGGACCCCACCTGGGGAGACCCGGTCTATGAGGGCACCGACCCCAGCAACGGTCCCAGCTACGAATACTTCGGTCTCACCACCCAGGAGCTTCTCCTGACCCACACCCCTGACGACCAGGTGGAGGTTCCCCTCTGCACCGACGAGAGCCTGAACTACTACCGCCATGAGGGTCTGTACTTTGAGACCTTCGACTCGGAGGCTCTGGTGTCAGCCATGGCCCGGGCCATCTGGGAGGGGAAACCCAAGGTCTCCTTAAAATTCTCCTATGGGCTCTACCCCTCGGCCTGCTACATCCTCTTCACCGAGGGGCGGGTCCACGACCTGCTGGCCCAGGCAGACCAGCGGACGGGAGCAGGCCTGGACCTGGGGACCAGCGTGTGGTACACCCAGAACCAGACGCGGTGTTCTCTGGCTATCACTATCCCATACTGATACCACTGCCCCCGGCCCTGGCCGGGGGCAGTTTTTGAGGTGAATTTTCCCAAAATTTAACATTTAACCGTTTGATTTTACAAAATTTTTACTTACCCATGGACTTTTGAAAAAGTTGGAGTATACTATAGGATAGTGTAATATCGAAACCCCATCCAAATCTACCAAAGGAGCGTGGTTATCACGGGTATTTCCAACATCATCGAACTCCTTAGCGGCGTGGCCCTCTTCCTCTTCGGCATGACCCTTATGGGTGACGGCCTGAAGAAAGTGGCCGGCAGCAAAATGGAGATGGTCCTGTACAAACTATCCGGCAACGCCATCAAGGGTATCCTCCTGGGCACCGGCGTCACCTCCATCATCCAGTCCTCCTCGGCCACTTCGGTCATGTGCGTGGGCTTTGTCAACTCCGGCATGATGAAGGTCCGCCAGGCCATCGGTGTCATCATGGGCGCCATCATCGGCACCTCGGTCACCGGCTGGATCATCTGTCTGTCCGCCCTGGAGGGCGGCTCCGGCTGGGTCTCCCTCTTCTCCACCTCCACCCTCACCGGTGTGGTGGCGGTCATCGGTGTCATTCTGCGGATGTTCTCCAAGAAGCAGCTGCACAACCATGTGGGCGATATCCTCATGGGCTTTGCCATCCTGATGTTCGGTATGTCCGCCATGAGCGGCGCCGTCTCTCCTCTTCGTGAGAGCGAGTTCTTCCTGGAGCTGCTGACCAAGTTCTCCAACCCCATCCTGGGTATCCTGGT
>JAFYPT010000142.1 GCA_017547425.1 Ruminiclostridium sp. | reverse complement strand
ATGTATCCGCTGCTTTCCTCCCCCGGGACCATCGGTTCCCTGACCCTCAAGAACCGGGTGGCCATGACCGCCGCCTCCGCCTGCCTCACCCGGCCCGACGGCGCCATGACCGAGGCCATGCTGGCCTACTACGAAGCCCGTGCCAAGGGCGGCGTGGGCCTCATCATCACCGAGATGGTCTGCGTGGACGAGGACCGGGGTGTTCTCTTTTATCGGGAATTGAATGCTGCCCGGGAGGAGAACATCTCCTCCTTCCGGCAGTTGGCCGACCGGGTCCACCCCTATGGAACCAGGATTTTCGCCCAGCTCTTCCACCCCGGCGCCAACGCCGACCCCAAGCTGAACCCCAAGGACCGGTTTGCCGCTAGCGACGTCAAGGGAAAAAAAGGGGGCATCCGGGCTATGACCCTGGAGGAGATCCACGATGTTGTGGAAAAGTTTGGTCAGGCCGCCCGCCGAGTGAAGGAAGCGGGCTTTGACGGGGTGGAGATCCACGCCGCCCACCACTACCTCCTCCACAGCTTCCTGAGCCCCGTCACCAACCAGCGCACCGACCAGTATGGCGGGAGCCTGGAGAACCGTACCCGCATCCTGAAGGAGATCGTGGAGGCCATTCGGACCACCTGCGGCCGGGACTTCCCCCTCATGTTCCGGGTGTCCATCGAGGAGTACATTGGGGTCAACGGCTACCACCCCGACACCGGCGTAAAAATCTGCCAGATGCTGGAGAGCTGGGGGGTAGATGCCATCAACGCTTCGGCTTCCGGCACCACCAGCAAGCTCAGCCAGAGCATGGAGCCCATGAACTTCCGTCAGGGCTGGCGCAAGCATCTGGCCAAGGCGGTGAAGGGTGCGGTGAACATCCCTGTCCTGGCGGTGTCCATGATTCGTGACCCCGCTTACGCCGAAAAGCTTCTGGCGGAAGGGGTTCTGGACTTTGCCGGGTCCGTCCGCTGCCATCTGGCCGACCCGGAATGGACCAACAAGGCTCTGTCCGGGCGGGATGAGGAGATCATGCCCTGCATCGCCTGTATGGCTTGCCTGGGGAAGTATTTTGACGAGGGGCACATCACCTGTGCTGTGAACCCGGAGACCGGCTACGAGGCCGCTCTGCCCTCTCTGAGCGAGGATGGAGCGGGACGACTGGTGGTGGTCCTGGGTGGTGGTCCCGCTGGTCTGGAGGCCGCCTGGGTGGCCGCACGGCGTGGCTTCCGGGTGGTCCTCTTTGAGAAGAGCGACCGCCTGGGCGGACAGCTGAAGCTGGCCGTCCGTACCCCCAGAAAGGAACGGATTCAGGGCCTGCTGGATAGCCTGGTCCGCCGCTGCAGCCAGGGTGGGGTGGAAATCCGCCTGAGTTATGCACCGACTGTGGAAGAATTGGAGGAAATGAAACCCTATGCCGTCCTGGATGCCACCGGCGGTGTGCCCGCTATTCCTGCCGCCATTGAGGGTACCGACAGCCCCATGGTCTGCACCCCGCCCCAGGTCATCTCCGGCGAGGTGGACCCGGTGGAGGAGAGCATTGTGGTGGTGGGCTCCGGCATGACCGGATTGGAGACCGCCGAACTGCTGTCCCAGCGGGAGAAGGACAACGCCGTCCTGGTCCTGGAAGCCGCACCCCGTCTGTCTCCCGGTGTCCTAGGCTCCAACCGCAACGCCATCACGGCGGTGCTGGAGCCCAATAATGTCATGCTGTTGGTGAACCGTACCCTGACCAAAATCGGCACCGACCGCATCTGGTTCGTGGACTCCCAGACCGGGGAGGAGTACGTCTATCCCTGCGACCGGGTGGTCCTGGCTCTGGGCACCAAGCCCGCCGCCCCCTATGGGGAGGAGTTAAAGACCGTCTGCGATAAGGTAGTTGCCATCGGCGACCGCATCCACGGTGGTCAGATTTGGGACGCTACCCGCACCGGATACCGGGCGGCTCTGGAGTTATAACAGAAAAAAAGAACCTTCGACCGAAGGTTCTTTTTTTGTTTGGTGATAAACGTACAGAAATTGGGCCGGGTATACGATAAAATAAGCCCATAAACCTGTGATTTTACAAATGTTTTACCTGTTTTTGGTGACAGATTTAACCGAAGGGCAGGTATAATGGCAGCGTGATAAAAGATTGAGAAAAAGAAAGGGAGGACCAATAGGAGGTCCTTAGAGGTGAGAAAATTATGGAAAAGTTACTGAATAAGAAGGGCTTCATCTGCGATATGGACGGTGTCATCTACCATGGCAACCGCATCCTGCCCGGTGTCCACGAGTTTGTGACCTGGCTCCAGCAGGAGAAGAAGGAGTTCCTGTTTTTAACCAACAACAGCAGCAAGACCCAGCGTGAACTCCAGGCTAAGCTCTCCCGCATGGGTCTGGACATTGACGAAAAGCATTTTTACACCAGCGCTCTGGCCACGGCGGAGTTCATTGCCACCCAGATGCCCGGGGCCAAGGCTTTTGTCATCGGTGACCCCGGTCTGCACAACGCCCTGTACGAGCGGGGCATTACCCTGGACGATGTAGACCCCGATTACGTCATCGTGGGCGAGTCTGCCAGCTATACCTATGAGAACATCTGCAAGGCCGTCCGCCTGGTGTTGAACGGCGCCCGCCTCATCGGCACCAACAGCGACCTGACCGGCCCCACGGAAAACGGCATCATCCCCGCCTGCCGTGCTCTGGTGGCGCCCATCGAGCTGGCCACCGGGAAGGCTGCCTACTACGTGGGCAAGCCCAACCCCCTGATGATGCGCACCGGCCTGAACCTGCTGGGGGTTCGCTCTCAGGATGCGGTCATGATCGGCGACCGAATGGACACCGACATGGTGGCCGGCATCGAGACCGGTCTGGATACCGTTCTGGTCCTCTCCGGTGTCAGCAGCCGGGAGACCGTGGAGCAGTTCCCCTACCGTCCCCGCCTGATCCTCAACGGTGTGGGAGACATTGCGGCTGCCGCAAGTGAAATGGAGCCTGCGGCGCAGTAAAGAATTTAAAAAGGCGTTCTGCAAATGGTTTGCAGAACGCCTTTTTTGATGCCTCGCAGAGTTTCGTCGCCTCGGCGGCGAAATAAAGTGTAATTCGGTTTTCGGCGCGACATGCGCGTGCCGAAAAAAACTTCTCGCCTCTCCAGTGTGCCCGCAGGGCGCGCGCAGAGAGGTGCAAGCCAACACAAAAGGGTCCCGGCCAACGGTCGGGACCCTTTTGGTTAACTCTGATATTCGAATTCCATGTTGTACAGGCAGACCAAGTCGCCGTCCTTGATGCCCATCTCCTCCAGCTTGTCGAAGACACCGGCGGACCGGAGCATACGGTCGAACCAGTTTCTGGACTCGTAGTTGGAGAAGTTGACGTTGGCCATGATCTTCTGGAGCCAGGGGCCGTCCACCATCCAGATGTCGTCCTCGTGGGTGATGGTGAGGGGCTCGGAAGTGTCCACTTCGGGGGGACGCTCCACATACTCGGGCTCGTAGGTGATGACGGGGGGCAGGTGAGCCAGCTCACCGGCGGCCGCCTTCATCAGCTCCCGGACACCCATATGGGCGGCGGCGGACATTTCGAAGAACTGCAGGCCCTTGGCCTCCACGTGGGCCTTCAGTTTTTCCAGCAGCTCCCGGTCCTCCAGGATGTCGGTCTTGTTGGCCACCACCAGCATCTTGCGGCTGGCCAGGTCGGGGCTGTACTCCTGGAGCTCGGCGCAGATGGCGTCGAAGTCCTCCACGGGGTCGCGGCCCTCGCTGCCGGAGACGTCCACCACATGGATGAGCAGACGGCAACGGTCAATGTGGCGCAGGAAGTCGTGGCCCAGACCGGCGCCCTCTGCGGCGCCCTCGATGATGCCGGGGATGTCAGCCATGACGAAGGAGACGCCGTCATCCACGAAGACCACGCCCAGGTTGGGGAAGAGGGTGGTGAAGTGGTAGTTGGCGATCTTGGGACGGGCCTTGGTGGCCACAGACAGCAGGGTGGACTTGCCCACGTTGGGGAAGCCAACCAGACCTACGTCAGCCAGCAGCTTCAGCTCCAGCAGGATCTGTCTCTCCTTGCCGGGCAGACCTGCCTTGGCGAACTGGGGGGTCTGACGGGTGGGGGTGGCAAAACGCTTGTTGCCCCAGCCGCCGTTGCCGCCCCGGCACAGGGTGAAGGGCTGGTTGTCGGACATGTCCCGGATGATCTCCTTGGTCTCGGCATCCCGGATGACGGTGCCTCGGGGGACCTTGATGATCAGGGGCGCGCCGTCCTTGCCGGTGCAGTTTTTGCCGGAGCCGTTGCCGCCGTTTTCTGCCACATACTTGCGCTTGTAGCGGAAGTCCATCAGGGTGGTCATGCGGTCGTCGACCTGGATGATGATGTCACCGCCCCGGCCGCCGTCACCGCCGTCGGGACCGCCGTTGGCGATGTACTTTTCCCGGTGGAAAGCTACCGCGCCGTTGCCGCCGGCACCGGAACGGACCAGGATGCGGGCGATATCAATAAATTGGTTAGCCATTTGGTACCTCTCGATCTGTAGGGTGAAAGGTTTGTTTCGTAATGATTTAATGAAAAGCCCCGACCTTTTGGTCGGGGCTTTGGTTGCGTATTACGGCAGATTACTCTGCAACAGCCTCCACGATGGAGACCTGCTTGCGGTCCTTGCCCAGTCGCTCAAACTTGACGCGACCGTCCTTCAGTGCAAACAGGGTGTCGTCCTTGCCGATGCCCACGTTGGTGCCGGGATGAATGTGGGTACCGCGCTGACGGACCAGGATGTTGCCAGCCAGAACAAACTGACCATCGCCGCGCTTGACGCCCAGACGCTGAGCCATAGAATCACGGCCGTTACGAGTGGAGCCAACGCCCTTCTTATGTGCGAAGAACTGCAGTCCGATATGAAGCATTAGGTTACACCTCCATGACAGTAATGTTTTCAGGGTATTCCTCCTGCAGCTGAACGAAGTAGACCATGAGGGAAGCCAGAAGCGTCTGGCAGACCTGGTCGGCCTCTCCTTCCAGATTGCGGGGGAGCTTTAGGGTAATGGATGCATCCTTTTCGCTGACCTTCACAGCTGCTTCCAGCCCCAGTACGTCGTTGATGGCGCACTCAGTGAGGCGGACGGCGCTGGTGACTGCGGCGCAAAGGATATCCTCTCCGGATTCGGCCAGTCCGCTGTGCCCCTTCACGGTGAAGGAGACGATACGGCTGCCGTCAGTTGCGAAGGATGCGGTTGTCATTAAGCGTTGATCTTCTTAATTTCAACCTTGGTGTAGGGCTGACGATGGCCCTTGCGCAGGCGGTAGCCCTTCTTGGGCTTGTACTTGAAGATGACGACCTTCTTGCCCTTGCCGTTCTTGACGACGGAAGCGTCGACGGAAGCGCCTTCCACCACGGGAGTGCCGAACTTGGGCTCGTCACCCAGGATAGCCAGGACCTTGTCGAACTTGATCTCGTCGCCTGCCTCGTTGTTCAGCTTCTCGATGAACAGGACATCGCCTTCTGCGACCTTGTACTGCTTACCACCGGTCTCGATGATTGCATGCATGCTTGTTGCACCTCTTTCCTTAATTACGGGCTCGCTGTCGGGGGCGGGACTGGGGACTACAAATCTCGCAGTCCACTTATCACCCATTCAAAGCGGCTCTGAAATTATATCAAGAGATAGACAGAAAGTCAAGTTTTTTGGAGGTGCAGGCCATGGAAAAATTACACAAAAAGGAAAGGTCATAAGGCCCCTCTCAGGTAAAACTCCCCAGATACCAGCCGGTGATGCCGTCCTTCTTCACGATGGCCCCCCGGCTGGTCCGGCGGACCAGGGAGAGGGTGTCCCCCCTTTTTACAGGCAGGTGATAGTCGGTGGTGTCCTTGCAGGTGAGGCCGAAAATGCCGGTCTGGATGGTATCGGTGAGGATGTCCAGCTCCCGGCCGGACTCCACATGGCGAACCCGGGTGAACTCCTTCCCCTCTTCCAGGATCTCGATGTTGCTGTGGCCCCAGCGGATGTTGATGGGGTCAGGAGAGGCCTCCTGATCCTCCTGGGCGGTCACCGTGGGGAAGCCGTCGTAGGAGATCCAGGAGAACTCCCCACCGGGATTTTCCGGCAGGATGAGGGCGTTGAGCTGGCCATCCTCCTTCAGGGTACAGCCCCCGTCGATGGAAACGATGTGCTGCCGGGCCCGGATGAGCGGGTTGGCCTGGGTGATTTCTTCGTTGTAGAGGGCCACCGGCCAGTGGCCCACGATGACCCACCGGTGGAAAAAGAGATCCTGGCTGAGGAAGTCGTCGTTCTTCATGCAGCTCCAGGCGGCGAGTTCCTCCAGGTTGTCCTCCTGGGGTACACCCCCGTGGACGAAGAGGTAATCGTCGTTGAGGAGGATGGTGGGCATATCCCGCAGAAAGGCAAGTTCCTCCGGGTAGGCCTCCTGAATGGCTTTCCGGGCGGCGGGGTAGTCGGCCGGGGAGTCCACGGGCACACCGATGCGGTGGGCCATCTCCACCCAGGTGGCCTTCCGGCCCCAGAAGCCCCCGTATCGGGCGGCGATCTCTTCCGGCCATTTGCCGCTGAGAAAGCCCAGAGGGGTGGCATCGCAGTTGCCCTGGACGAAGTGGACGGTGTGGGTCTTGGCCAGGTCCATGAGATACCGGAGGGTGTCCAGTCCTCCAATGGATTTTTCCAGAATGTCCCCCAGGACGATCAGGATATCGTTTGAAGAAAAGCCTGCTTTTTGCAGCAGGCCTTTCAGATAGGGCAGGTTTCCGTGGATATCGCTGATGACCAGCACCCGCCTGCCTTTGGGCAGGTCAACCGGGCGGACCACAGCTTTCTTGTCCATGTTCAGCATACCTGTGCGGCCAGAGCGATCCAGCCGTTCTTTTCAAAGCGGCGGATGACCTTCAGGCCGTTCTTTTCCAGGGCGGCCACCACTTCGTCGCCCCGCTTGTCGATGATGCCGGAGCACACGAAGGTGCCGCCTTCCACCAGAAGCTCAGGGACCACGGGGGCCAGGGGGATGATGACGTCGGCCACGATGTTGGCCAGGACCAGAGGAGCCTTCAGCTCCTTGAGTTCTGCCACCAGGGACTTGTCGGCGATGACGTTGCCGGCCAGGAACTTGCAGCGGTCACGGCCGATGCCGTTGAGCTCGGCGTTCTCATAGGAGACGTCCACGGCCTTGGGGTCGATGTCCACACCGGTGGCGTGGGAGGCGCCCAGCCGCAGGGCGGCGATGGCCAGGATGCCGGAGCCGCAGCCCAGATCCAGGACGGACTTGCCGGGGACGATGAACTCCTCGATGCCCTCCAGGCAGAGCTGGGTGGAGGCGTGGGAGCCGGTGCCGAAGGTGAGGCCGGGGTTCATAAGGATGCTGGTGCAGCCCTCGGGGATCTGGGCGGTGTCCCGCTCCCACTCGGGGACGATGTAGATCTTCTTGCCGATGGCCAGGGGACGGTAGTACTTCTGCCAGCTGTGGGCCCAGTCATACTCCCGCAGACGGACGGAGGTATAGGGCTGGTCAATGCCCTTCAGGTACTGGGCCAGCTGCTTCTGGCCGTCGGCGTCGTCGGTGACATAGAACTTGATGCGGGAGACTCCCTTCATCTGCTCCATGAGTTCGTCGTCCACGTAGTCCCAGTACTGGCGGTTTTCTTCCAGGAAGGTGCGGAACTCCTCTTCCTCCTCCACGGCCAGACCGGGCACGCCGTTGGCGATGAGGGTGGCGCTGATGAGATCCAGCTCCTCGGATTTTGCGTTTAATACGATTTCAAGCCACATGCTGTCCATGGATGGCCCTCCTTGTTCAAAATTCAGTACCTTACATTATAGCGGATTTCGGGTGTGATTGCAAGAATCCAGAATGGAAGGGCTCGGTCGTCCCGTTTTGTAGGGGCGATTCACGAATCGCCCGTCAACGTAGGTTGGCCCCTTTGGGTGGCGGGCGCATCGTGATGCGCCCCTACGATCACGTGGCAGGGGTGAGATTATCTGTAAACAATAAAGAAAAAGCCCTTCCGCATTTCTGCGGAAGGGCTTGAAGAAAGGAATCAGTTGTGGACGTGCTCGCCGGTGACCTTTCTGGCCAGGCGGAGGGCATCCTCCAGGTGGGGGCAGAAGTGGTCCAAACCCATCTTGTCCACCATGCCGGACTGGATCATGGTGCGCATGGGCTGGGAACCCAGGTGGGAGAAGACCAGCTCGATGCCCTGCTTCTCGCAGCGCTGCTGGAGCTCTTCCAGGCTGTTCATGGCGGTGGCGTCGATGGCAGGCACGCCGCCCATACGCAGGATCAGGACCTTGGTGTCGGTCTTCACGCTGATGTCGGCGATGCGGCCGGCGGCGCCGAAGAACAGGGGGCCGTTGATGTCGTAGACGCGGACGTCCTTGGGGATGGGCAGCAGGGGGTGGAAGGGATCCTCTTCCTCCACGTCCTCGGCGTACTTCCAGCCGCGGACCTCGGTTTCCTCGCTCATGCGCTTCATGAACAGCAGGCAGGCAACCAGCAGACCCACTTCGATAGCCACAACCAGGTCGAAGATAACGGTCAGGGCGAAGGACAGGACCAGGACGACAACGTCGGACTTGGGTGCGGTCTTGACCAGGTGGAGGCAGGGTCTCCACTGGGACATGTTGTAAGCCACCTGGAACAGGATGGCGGCGATGGTGGGCATGGGGATGAGGGCTGCGTAGGGCATCAGAAGGACCAGGATCAGCAGCAGGACCAGGGCGTGGATCATGCCGGAGATGGGGGTCTTACCGCCGTTGTTGATGTTGGCGGCGGTGCGGGCGATGGCGCCGGTGGCGGGGATGCCGCCCATGAGGGCAGAGCCCATGTTGCCGATGCCCTGGGCGATCAGCTCAGTGTTGGAGCGGTGCTTGGTGTTGGTCATGCCGTCGGCCACCACGCAGGACAGCAGGGACTCGATGGCAGCCAGGATGGCGATGGTGAAGGCCTCGGGGGCGATGGTGACCGCCGTGTTGATGCTGAAGGCGGGCAGCTGGGGCTTGGGCAGGGAGGAGCTGACCTCGTACAGATCGCCGATGGTGTTCACGGGCAGGTTCAGGAGCTTGACCATGGCGATGCCCACCAGAACGGCGATGAGGGAGCCGGGGATGCGCTTGCTGACCTTGGGCCACAGGACCAGGACCACCAGGCAGACCAGACCCACCACAACGGCCCAGATGTTCAGGGTGCCGATGCTCAGGATGACGCACTCCAGCTTTTCGATGGTCTCCACGGGGGACATGCCCTCGGCGTAGGTCAGACCCATGAAGTCCTTCAGCTGGCCGATGAAGATGGTCACGGCGATACCGGCGGTGAAGCCGGTGGTGATGGTGTAGGGGATGAACTTGATGAGGTTGCCGAACTTGCACAGGCCCATGATGACCAGGATGATACCTGCCATGAGGGTGGCAAGGGCCAGACCGGACAGGCCGTAGGTGGCCACAACGCCCGCCACGATGGTGGCGAAGGCCGCGGTGGGACCGGAGATCTGCACGGTGCTGCCGCCGAAGGCGGAGATCAGGAAGCCGGCGACGATGGCGGTGTAAAGACCCTGTTCGGGGCCAACACCGGAGGCCAGAGCCAGCGCAATGGACAGAGGCAGGGCGATGATGGCGACGATGATACCGGAAATCAGGTCCTTAACAAAGGTCTCTTTGCTGTAACTGCGCAGGGTGGTGAACAGCATTGGATGGAACGGTTTCATGAAAAATCCCTTCATTTCTGTGTGATATTGTGAATATTTTTCGCGCAAAGCTTATCATACCACCACTGTTTGTCAAAAACAATCCGGCATCCTGCCAGTTTTTGTTGAAAAAAATCCCATCCCCTGCCACAGTTTGCATTGTGACGGGGGATGGGAGTGGCGAAAAAAGGACCCGGGCTGAAAAGCCCGGGTCCTTGCTATGCGGTATGATTTGTGGGGAGGACAATCAGACGTCGCGGCTCCACAGGGATGCCATAGCGGGGCCGCCGCCGACGCACAGGGATGCGCCGCCGATGGTGGTGCCCTGACGCTCCATCTCGTGCAGCATGGAGACGATGATACGCAGGCCGGTGCAGCCGATGGGGTGACCCAGAGCGATACCGGAGCCGTTCAGGTTGGTCTTGGCCAGGTCGATGTTCCAGCCGCGCTCTTCCTTCAGCTTCTTGCCGACGCCCAGGAACTGAGCGGCGAATGCCTCGTTGATTTCCCAATAATCGACGTCGTTGAAGTCGATGCCGGCGCCCTTCAGGCACTTGGGGATGGCGTATGCGGGGCCGATGCCCATGTACTTGGGCTCGACGCCTGCGGAGCAGCTGTACAGCAGCTTAGCCATGGGCTTCAGACCCAGCTCCTTGGCCTTGTCAGCGGACATAATAACAGCAGCAGCAGCGCCGTCGTTGATGCCGGAAGCGTTGGCAGCGGTGGTGACACCGTCGGGAGTGAAGACGGGCTTCATCTTTGCCAGGGTCTCATAGGTGCAGTTACGGATGGGATGCTCGTCGGTGTCGATGATGACGTCGCCCTTCTTCTTCTGGATGACGAAGGGAGCGATCTCCTTCACGAACTTGCCGCCGTCAACGGCTGCGCAAGCGCGGTTGTGGGAGATAACTGCCAGCTCGTCGCACTCCTGACGGGTGACGCCGCACAGCTTTGCCACGTTGTCAGCGGTGACGCCCATGTGGCCGGGGACCAGGGAGTCATACAGGGCATCGTGCAGCATTGCGTCGTACAGAGCTGCGGAACCGCCGGTGGGGATGTCACCCATGCGGTAGCCCATACGAGCCTTGGGCAGCATGAAGGGAGCCTGGGTCATGTTTTCAACGCCGACGACCAGGCCGATCTCGGTCTTGCCCAGCATAACGTTGTGGCAGGCAATCTCCATAGCACGCATACCGGAAGCGCAGTTCTGGTTCACGGTAACAGCGGAGCTCTCCAGAGGCAGACCAATGCGCATGGAGACCTGACGTGCGGGCAGAGAGCCCTGCATGTGGGGATAGCACTCACCCATGACGATCTCGTCGATCAGGTTGATGTCAACACCGGCGCGAGCGATGGCTTCCTTACCAGCGTGGATAGCCAGCTCACGAGCGGTCACGTCCTTAAACTGACCCTGGAACTTACCAATGGCAGTACGGCATGCGCTAACGATAACGACTTCTCTCATTTGAGATTCCTCCTCATAAGATATATTTGTTCATTTTATACTCTAAAATGTACGAAATCCATGTTGTGGATGTTACTATTATACACCTATTAAAAATAGTGTCAAGACTAACTCCCCAAAGTGCAGAAAAATTTCCTGATACTTTTTGGGGAGACTTTCTTGCGCTTGTGGTACAAAATATGTATAATTAAGATATCTTATAGAAGGAAAATGGCGGGAAAACTGCAAAAATTGGGTTGTTTTTCCGGAACAGTGGCGTAAATGGAGGGTAAACATGCACAAAATACCGGAACAGTGGCGGGAGGCCGCCATGGGCTTCGCCCTGGACATTGCCCGGGACAACGAGAACTTCCCCAAGAAGGTCCTGTCCCTCTTTGATAAATATTTTGGCATCCGGCGGAGCATCTTCTTCCCGGGAGCCGGTCAGGCCCTGCCCGGCAGCACCCACCGACGGAAGGGCACCGTCAGCAGCTACATCACCTACGGCATTCGCTATGGCCCCATGCACGACTATAAGGAGAGGGTCTACCAGCACGATATCTTCCGCTATGTGAACCTGCCCGGCCGCCTGAAGGGCAGACGGGTCCTCTTTACCGATGACGTGATGCCCTTTGAGGACTACGAGCGGACCCCCTATGGCATCCACATGGCTGGGGAGGATATGTACTATCAGGCGGTCCTCTTCTTCTACACCGGCGACTGGGTCATTGGCTCTATGGGTCTGTTCCGGGCCAAGAGCGAGGGAAAGTTCACCGAGGAGGAGCGGGTCCTGCTGGAATACCTCTGCTCCCTGGTGGAGGCCAACTACCAGACCTACCTGCGACACAGCGGTGAGGGTCGGTTCCACGACAACTTCAAACTCTTCTTCCAGGACGGCAAGCAGGGTGCGGTGATCCTGAACCAGGAGATGACCGTCATGCAGTGCAACCGGGCGGCCAAGGAGATCAGCCAGATTTTCCTGGACCAGCACCGGCACAACCAGGGAAGTTTCCTCCAGAGCAACTACCAGGGGGACCCCCAGTTCCGGGAGGTCCAGACCATGGTCAACGAGCTCAGCGGGCGGCTCAGCGCCCAGGGAGGCAGCAGCCAGACCATCACCTCCCTGGCGGGGGACATTGCCGTTTATCACTCCACCTTCTTGTCCTCCAACGCCGCCGGTCTCATCCAGACCTGGCACCTGATGCTCATCACCTGCCAGACCAAGGAGATGCCCAAGAACATCGATCATCCTTACAACTCCCTGACCCAGCAGGAGCGGCGGATCGTCTACTACCTGGCTTCCGGCATGAAGAACGAGCAGATCGCTGAGGAGCTCCACATCAGCATCTACACCGTCCGCACCCACATTGCCAACATATATAAAAAGTTCGAAGTCAACAACAAGGTGGACCTGCTCATGCACCTGCAGCCCATCCTGAAGGAGCAGAGTACCAATGGATAAGGAGGTCGATCCCATGGCATTTCGTCCCATGCGAAGAAACAAGCAGGCCCTTCCCCTGGAGACCTGCATCGAGATCCTGAAAACCGAACCCCGGGGGGTCCTGTCCGTCCTGGGGGAGGATGGCTACCCCTACGGTATGCCCATCAACCAGTATTACTGCCTGGAAAACGGCAGACTCTACTTCCACACCGCCCGGGAGGGTCACCGGCTGGATGCCATCCGGGCCCATGACAAGGTTTCTCTGTGCGTGTACGACCAGGGGTACCGCAAGGAGGGGGAGTGGGCCTGGAACATCTCCAGCGTCATCGTCTTCGGCCACATCCGAGAGGTGGAGGACCAGTCCCAGGGCCTGGCCATGCTCCGGGAACTGGCCCGGAAGTTCACCGATGACGAGGGCTACATCGACCACGAGCTGACTTCGGCCGCCCCACGGGTCATGATCCTGGAACTTATCCCCGACCACATCACCGGGAAATTGGTGAAAGAGCAGTAAAAAGGAAGGAACCTGTACGGTTCCTTCCTTTTTT
>JAFYPT010000141.1 GCA_017547425.1 Ruminiclostridium sp. | reverse complement strand
TTCACGCCGTCCAGCTTTTCCCGGAGGGCGGTGTCCGCCGGGGTATCAAAGTAGAGGGACCGGATGTGGTAGCTCCCCCCCACCGCATGGGGGTCCGGGGTCATCACCGCCCTCAGCCGTGCCCGGAGGATGGGCAGGTCGCCCGGAGAGAGCCGGTGCTTCCACTCGTGTCGAAGGTTCATTGGTTTCCTCCTTTCGGGTTTTCTGCTTGCATCATACTCCCCCAACCTTAATCCAACCTAAAAAAAGATACCTCCCGGCGAACAAACCAGGAGGCATCTGTAAACATTTTATGAATTGGCAGGAAGAGAAACCGTGAGCACCACGGTGTCCTCCCCTTCCATCCCAGCCTGGATGGTCCCCTGCCAGGACTCCACGATGGCACGGGCGGCAGAAAGACCAATTCCGTATCCCCCTGTTTTCTGGGTACGGGCGGGGTCCCCCCGATAGAATCGGTCAAAGAGAAGGGCTGGGTCCTCCGGCAGGTCGGCCGGGGTATTTTTCACCAGGAGCAAGGCACGGTTCCCTTCCCGGCCCAGGGTCACAAGGATACGGCCCTCGGTCTGGGTATACTTCACTCCATTGTCCAACAGAACGGACAGCAGCTGGGCCATCTGGTTTCGGTCGGAGCGGACCGTCACCCCCGGCTGCAGCGCCCCTTCCAGAAGAATGCCCCGGAGGGAAGCCCCCTCCTGAAAACTGCGGATGCTCTCCTCTGCCAAGTCGGTCAGGTCCACCTGCTCGGCCGGGGGCGGGCTGGCCGTTTCATCCATTCGGGCCAGCAGGAGAAGGTTCTCCATGAGGCCGTTGAGACGGACAGTCTGTTCCTTAATGTTTCGGCTCCATTTGCTCTCCCCCTGCCGCAGCTCCATGGCCTCGGTGTTGGCCTGGATGATGGCCAGAGGGGTCTTCAGTTCGTGGCCGGCGTTGGTCACGAATTCCTTTTGCTTCTGGATGCTCTCCGCCACAGGGCGGATGGACTGGCGGGACAGGACCACCACCAGGGCCAGCATCCCCAGCCAGCAGAGGACCCCTCCGGCGGTGGACAGAACCAGCATGGACACCACCCGGTGGCGGGCCTCGGCCTGGATGTCATCCTGGATCTCTGGGGGCAGGACCTGCCGCCAGATGGGCGGTTCCTGCGGACCCAAGGGACCGGGAGGCGGAAGCTGCGGTACGGACTCACTGCCCAGAACGGTTTGGAGCATCCGGTCGGTCTGCCGGTCCACCTGGTACCAATTCACCAGATTGATGACCACCAGAAAGGCCAGGAGCAGGATGGTCACAGCCCGCATGGCGGTGACCACAAAGGTTTTCTGCAGAGTCTGTTTCATCCGCTCACCTCCAGGGTGTAGCCCACGCCCCGCTTGGCCTTCAGGGTCACATGGGACCCCAAGGCGGCCAGCCGCTTCCGAAGGGCAGAGATATGCACCCATACTGTGCCTACCTCCACCTCGGTGTCATACCCCCAGACTTTCACCAGAAGATCCTCGGACGAGAGGTAGATCCCCTGGTTGCGGAGCAGAACCTCCATCAGGCGGTATTCCATCCGGGGCAGGGTCTCCCCCTGTTCTCCACAGGACAGCCGATGGGTGGCCTGGTCCAGGGAAAGGTCCCCAAAGGACAGGACGGTGGGGGTATAATCCTCCCGCCGCCGGAGCATAGCACGGACCCGGGCCAGCAGTTCTCCCATGGCAAAGGGTTTGATCAGGTAATCGTCCGCCCCCAGGTCCAGCCCCCGGATGCGGTCCTCCACCCCACTGCGGGCGGTGAGCAGAAGGACCGGGGTGTGGTTCCCCTCTTCCCGCAGGGTCTCCAGGACGGCCAGACCGTCCTGTTTAGGCAGCATCACATCCAGAATGATGCCGTCGTAGTCCCCGGCCCGGGCGTAGGCCAAAGCCTCTTCCCCGTCGGCCACATGATCCACCAGGTAGTGGTGATAGGTCAAAACATCCACCACGGCCTCGGCCATGGCGGCCTCATCTTCCGCATACAGCAACTTCATTGGGTTTCCCCCTTATTTTTCCATACGATGGTTGGAATTATAGCGAATCCAAACCCGAAAGACTTGAAAAAAGTGTAAACATTCTTCCTAACCTCTGGTATACTGGAAAAAACGATGCAAAGGAGGGCTCTCTATGATGGATTGGAACCCTGCCATCTGGAAGGACCTGCCCCAGGAGGAACGGGACCTGATCCGGCAGATGGCCCCGTTCTGCGCCCAGGGGAATCCTGTCGTCACCGAAGCCATGACGAAATTCTATAGAACCGGGTCCGAGCTTCAGCCCGCTCGGCTGTACTTTGGCGCTTCCGTGGGGGACGACCTGGCCCGGCTGCTGTTGGGCCAATACCATCTCCACGGATGGTTCCTCTTCCCTCAAGCCCGGGACAAGGCCCAGCCCCTCCTCATGGCGGCCGCCCTCAGCAAGAACCCGGACATCGCTCAGGCCGCCCAACGGGAGCTGATGGTCCTATCTGCCGGGGTCCCCAAAACCTTCACCCTGTCCTTCGACAGCCTGAAGGAATACACCGGACAGGAACCCCACGTGGTGGTCCCCCCTGCGGTTCGTACCATCCGCGCCCGGGCGTTCCGAAAAAACACCGCTCTGGTTTCTGTGGTCCTGACCAGCTGTCTGGAGGTCATCGAAGCCGAGGCCTTCCGGGGCTGCACCAATCTGCGGACCATCCACCTCCCCGACACCGTCTGGCGAATCGAGGAAGGGGCTTTTCAGGACTGCCCCAGTCTGGAGTCCATCGTCCTGCCCAAAGGACTGATCCATCTGGGCGCCAGGGCCTTCGCCGGGTGCAAGGGATTAAAGACCATTGACCTCCCCGGCGGCATCGCCCAGGTGGAGGAGGGGACCTTCCAGGACAGTGGCCTCACGGAAGCCGTCCTTCGGTCAGGCATCCGCTCCATCGGAAGCGATGCCTTCTCCCGTACTCCCCTGGAGGACATCGCCCTGCCCGAATCCCTGGACTTCATCGGGGCCAACGCCTTCACCCGTTGCGAACAGTTGACCCGGGTCCTGTGGAAGGGCAACCGCCATCTGGTGGGGCAGTATACCCTGAAACGGGGCAATGACCCCTTCCGGAACGCCGCCCACTTTTATTACGACTTCACCCACAACCAAATCCTCTCCCACCACCGAGACCCGGAACCCATTGGGACATCTCCCCACTTCCCGGAACGGGATGTGAACAAGGAGACCTATCCTGTGGTCTGATGGACGAAACCGCCATCATACCCTTCAACGAGCGGGACGATGTGGGCATCGTCCCCTACAGGCCTAACACCCCAAACGACACGAACTAACACGGCGGGCGATTCGTGAATCGCCCCTACAACAGCAGAAAAAAGGACGGACGCCAAGGCGTCCGTCTTTTTATACGGATTAGAATTACTGATCGCCGTAACGCAGAGCAGGGCGGCGCTTGTGGCCGCTGCGGCTGTGATAACGGTCAATGATGGCCTTGTCGTGCTCGTTGGCCTCACCGGTGGTGATGTACTTGTCGATGGCGGCATAGGTGACACCCATGTCGTCCTCGTCGGTCTGACCCTCGAACAGGCCGGCAGAGGGAGCCTTCTCGATGACAGCGGCGGGGCACTCCAGGTAACGCAGGTACTCAAAGACCTCGGTAGCAGTCAGGTCGGCGATGGGATTCAGGTCGAAGGCGCCGTCGCCCCACTTGGTGAAGTAGCCCATGTGGTACTCGCTGGCGTTGCCGGTGCCGGCCACCAGACGGTTCTCGGACGCGCCGATGGCATACAGGCTCAGCATACGCAG
>JAFYPT010000140.1 GCA_017547425.1 Ruminiclostridium sp. | reverse complement strand
CTTCCTTCAGGTCCATGTCCAGCTTTCTGGCCTGCTGACGGGCCAGGTTCTGAAGGGCGGGGGTGTACAGGTAGCTGGAGTCAGGGAACCGGACGCCGAACTCGGGCAGGTTCTCGCCCCGGAGGGGAGACTCCATGAAGATCTTGATCTGATCGGTGATGAGCATCAGGTCACCGGCTTTGAACTTGTAGTTCACACCACCGGCGGCGTTGGTGACAAAGAGGGTGTCGCAACCCAGCAGGCGCAGAACACGGACGGCGTAGCTGACCTCCTCGTAGGAGTAGCCCTCGTAGTGGTGCATGCGGCCCTGCATAACGGCCACAGGCTTGCCTGCCAGGGTGCCGAAGACCAGCTGGCCCTTGTGGCCGGGGGCGGTGGATGCCTTGAAGTGGGGGATCTCGCCGTAGGGGACCACGATGGGGTTTTCCACCACGTCACCCAGATAGCCCAGGCCGGAGCCCAGGACCATGGCCACCTTAGGCTGGAAGGAACCCAGCTTGGACCGCAGGAAATCTGCGCTCTGCTGATACTGTGCAAAGGTAAAGTGCATAAAAGTTACCTCCGTATGATTCTCCCGGAAGACCGGGTCAGTGTTTTAGTCGCAAGTAGTTATTGTACACTCCCAAAAGAGAAAAGGCAAGAAAAATCCCTTGATATTCAAGGACTTTTTACATTTCAAGGCGGCAAAATCCACGGGCATACTCTTAATGGTTTCACAAAACTTTCAAAACTTTTTCATTTTCTATTGACAACCGCTCTCATATGTATTATTGTACTAAGTAGTTAATACAATAAGAAAGGAGGGGTCCCATGCCCTGGGAATTCCGCAGCGACCTGCCCATTTACACCCAACTCATCGCCCAGATCCAGCAGCGCATCGTCACCGGCCAGCTGCAGCCGGGAGAACGCCTCCCCTCCGTTCGGGATTGGGCCGCCGAGGCGGGGGTCAACCCCAACACCATGCAGCGGGCCATGACCGAGATGGAGCGCCAGGGGCTGGTCCACAGCCAGCGCACCGCAGGCCGTTTCGTCACCGAAGAGGCGTCCGTCATCCGCAAACTGCGGGAAGACCTGGCCCGCACCCAAGTCCGGGATTTCCTGGCGGCCATGGGTCAGCTGGGCTTTGGGCCGGATGAGATCGCAGACCTGATGCAAAAGGAAGGAGAGATAAGCCTATGAGCAGCCTGCTGACCTGCAAGGGACTGGTCAAAACTTATGACAAAGTACACGCCCTGGACGGCCTGGACCTGACCATCCAGCCCGGCCGCATCGTGGGTCTGCTGGGCCCCAACGGCTCCGGCAAGTCCACCCTTATGAAACTGGCCAACGGCCTGCTGACCCCCACCGCCGGTGAGGTCCTCATTGACGGCAAGGCCCCCGGCCAGGAGACCCACGGCATGGTGTCCTACCTCCCCGACCGCCCCAGCTTTCCCCATTGGATGACCATTCGCCAGCTCCAGGATTTCTACGCCGACTTCTTCCCGGACTTTGACCGGGAGCGGTGCCGGGAGATGCTGGACCGGCTGGAGATCCCCTCTCACCAAAAGCTCAAGGCCCTGTCCAAGGGCAATCGGGAAAAGGTCCAGCTGGTGCTGACCATGAGCCGTCAGGCCAGGCTCTATCTGCTGGATGAGCCCATGGGCGGGGTGGACCCCGCCGCCCGGGACTTCATCCTGGAGACCATTCTGCAAAACTACGACCCCGAAGCCACCATCGTCATCGCCACCCACCTCATTGCCGACGTAGAGAAGGTCCTGGATGAGGTCATCTTCCTGGACCGGGGGAAAGCCGCCCTCCACGCCTCGGTGGACGACCTGCGGGCCGAGACCGGCAAGAGTGTGGATGCTCTGTTCCGGGAGGTGTTTCAATGCTGACCAAACTGTTGAAATATGAATTCAAGGCCACCGCACGGGTGATGGTGCCGCTGTGCATCCTGTCCATAGCCCTGGCCTCTGTCACGCAAATTACCCTTTGGACGTTTCTGGACGAAACCGGCAGTTCCCCCTATTCCGTGACCCTGATCCTTTTGATTGCCACTGCCGCTGCTATGGGGGCCGTTCTGGCGGCCACAGTGGTCCTGATCGTTCAACGCTTCCGTTCCAATCTGCTGGGGGACGAGGGTCATGTGATGTTTACTCTCCCCGTCTCTATTCACCAGCACATCTTAGCCAAGTTTCTGGTGGGCGTATTCTGGATGCTGGCAACTCTGTTCGTCCTGTTTGAATCCATAATCTGCCTGGGTTACAACGGAACACTCTGGATGGCTTTTCCCCCGTTCCGGGAAGCTCTCACAGCCTTTATGGACTTCATTACCCCTCTATCCTCTACTGCGCCTGACTTCTCCGTAGGGGGGGCCCTCGCCATTCTCTTTGGAACCGTTCTGGCATCCAACGTGGCCCTCTGTCTGGAAATTTATGCCCCTCTCGCTCTGGGCCACAGCTTCCACAAACACAAAGGACTTTTATCTGTGGCCTTTTTCCTGGGCATCCAGGGTATCTACCATCTTCTCTCCGGCTCCTTACCCTACTTAATAAATTTTGTGACCTACCTCTTCCCCACCCAGAGCCCCACAGGGGTCTATATGCTGGATTTCGGAGGAAGCATGGTCTTTTCCCTCCTTTGGGCAGCGGTCCTCTACGCCATCACCCACTACACCCTGAAGCACCGGCTGAATTTGGAGTGAGATCAATGCCCCTCATCAGTCCCCTTCGGTGACAGCTTCTCCCCAGGGAGAAGCCTTGCCGTTGCCCGATCGGTCAGCCTTCCCCCCCGGGGGGGGGAAGGTGTCCGCAAAGCGGGCGGATGAGGGGGACCGGATATAGAAACAGCCAAACACATAACAAAAAACCGGCGGGAAATCCCGCCGGTTTTTTCTGTCTCAGGTTTTGTTGACCCTGCCACAAGGCAGGGCCGATGTGGGCATCGGCCCCTACATGGGTTGTAGTACCCTTCACGTTTATCGTAAGGGCAGATATGGAATCCGCCCCTACGGAGAGACTTCCTCTACACCTGCCAAGGCTTCTCCCAGGG
>JAFYPT010000139.1 GCA_017547425.1 Ruminiclostridium sp. | reverse complement strand
TTGTTTTCTGTGAACGTTGGATTTGGCGTTAGCAGGCCTTCAGGATGCCGTAGGCTGCGCCAATCAGGATCACCGGCAGGAACAGGACCGCTCCACCGGCGAACAGCAGGCAGAGGAACAGCGCAGGTACCGCCAGCACGAACAGGACGGAACCTAATATTTTTGCTGTGCCCCAAGCCAGGCCAAGCAGGAATCCAACCACCTTCACAGACAGCCAGATAAACAATATAACGATCAGGAACTCAAGCATTGTTGTCCCTCCTTTCCTTTTCTGTGATTCTATTCTACCGGATAGTCTGCCTGGGATAAATGGGAACCATGGAAAAATAGAAGGGCCTTTTTCCGCTCGTACAGCAAAA
This sequence comes from Ruminiclostridium sp., assembly GCA_017547425.1. Taxonomy (GTDB): domain Bacteria; phylum Bacillota; class Clostridia; order Oscillospirales; family Oscillospiraceae; genus Evtepia. The sequence goes on along the minus strand of JAFYPT010000139.1, from coordinate 50,281 downwards.
TAGAACGGCACCTTGGATTTCTGATCCAAAGTGCCGTTTCGAAGATTGATTCTTTTTTCGTAGGCCTTTTGGGCGGTGACACCGTTGTCCAGCATCTCTAACATGATAGAGGAGAGACCCTTAAATATTGTCAACTTCTTTTATATAGTCAATAATACTCAGTGTTTCCCTGAATTGCATATCATATCGGAGTTTGTTATAATTTGAATAGGGATTTTTCTTTTTGAAACACTGAGAAATGCAATATCTCAAAAGGATAAAATGGTGGTGGGATAAATGAACATAATGGGGGTTATACCGATGTGATCATATTCTATCGCGGCGGCTCTCTGTGGCCGTGCATCCTTTCTCACGGCGTGTTCAACTCCCTGTCTGCCTTTTCCGGCGGTGATGAGTCCATGTACCGAATTGTGATTCTCCGCCTCCTGGTGGTGGCCTATGCTTTGGTTTTGCTGAAAACGCTGCCCAGAAGGGAAGAGGAGACAACCGAGAAGTTAATTTAACTGTTTATCTGCAGAGAGATATCAATGTACAAAGAGCAGGTGAGATGTTTGAGTAAAAAGACTGTTGCGTTAACTGGTGCGTCTGGTACCATGGGGTATCAAACATTTCAGGAGATTTATCGCAGAAACCAGTTTAATTTGGTTTTGCTCTTGCGGAGCAGCGATAAACAGAGTAAAAAACTCCAACCATACGCGAAGGATCCTTCGGTGCGAATTGTTTGGGGTGATCTGACCTGCTATGAGGATGTGCTGGAATTCGTCACTGGTGCGGATTATGTCCTCCATGTGGGCGGTATGGTATCTCCTGCGGCAGACTATTATCCCGTGCAGACCCTGAAAACAAATGTGACTGCGGCCAAGAATATTGTGCGCGCAGTGAAGGCTCAGCCAAATCCGGACCAGATAAAGGTAGTCTATATTGGAACGGTTGCGGAGACGGGGGAGAGGAACCCTCCTGTTCACTGGGGGCGTACCGGTGATCCGATTTTTATCAGCGTGTATGATCACTATGCCATCAGTAAGGTGAGAGCAGAGGCCATCTTTGCAGAATCCGGCCTGCGGTATTGGGTTTCCCTTCGGCAGTCCGGGATCCTGTATCCTTCCATACTTAAGAATATGGAGCCAATCATGTACCATGTGCCGTTGAACGGTGTGCTGGAATGGGCGACTGTGGAGGATTCCGGGCGTCTGCTGGCGAATATTTGCTGCGATGACCTTCCGGACGAGTTCTGGCGCAGATTCTACAATATTGGTTCCGGAGAAGAATACCGTTTGACCAATTATGAATTTGAAGAACTCCTTCTGGAAACTTTGGGACTGGGATCTCCCAAGAGACTCTTTGAACCAAACTGGTTTGCCACCCGGAACTTTCATGGGCAGTGGTACTGTGACAGCGATGTGCTGGAAGAGTACTGCCATTTCCGCAGCAATGTGCCGGTGAAAGAGTATTTTCGAGGCATGATGGACCAGGTGCCTGTGTACTATAAGCTGGCCTTTTTGGCAAAGCCATGGGCTCCGTTGCTGAAAAAATTCTGGATGAGATCCATTGCAGAAACGCCGATATACGGCACACTCTGGTGGGTGAAGCATGCTATTCCGGAACGAATCTCTGCTTATTACGGCAGCATGGAGGAATACCTAAAGATCCCTGTCAATTGGGAGGAATTCCCGCTGATCATCCCGGACAAGCGGTCAGATTCTCAGGAGGTAATATGGCTGGATCACGGTTATGATGAGACAAAGCCTTTTGAATCGATCACATTGGACGATCTTCAGAGAGCTGCGGCTTTCCGTGGTGGTCAATGTTTGGCTGAGGAACTGCCGGACGTGTACACACCAATCCCTTGGAAAAGTGCCATGGGAAATGAGTTTATGATGTCTGCCAATCTGGTCCTGCGGGGAGGACACTGGTGTCCGGAAGAACTGCCCTGGCCTTGGGACTATGGTGTGGAGGCAGAGAGGAATCCCTTCTTTGCTCAGGTCTGGTATCCTCAGCATGACCAGTCTGAACATGACTTATATGGACCGGAGATTTTCGATAACTTCAGAGAGAGGGTGACGGAGTGAAGGTGTTTATGGTTGGCGGGACAGGCCTCCTGGGTTCTGCCGCTGCAGAGATTTTCCTGGAACGGGGTCACAGTGTGACCAGCGTTGCCCTTCCTCCCATTCCGGATGGAGCACCCATCCCCAAAGAGATGAAGTTGGAACTGGGAAATCTCTATGATAAGACCGATGATGAGATACGTCAAATCCTCCGAGAACATGATTGTTTTGTATTTGCAGCTGGCGTTGACGAACGGGTGGAGTTTCCTGCCCCAGTTTATGATGCCTATGACAAGTATAACATCCAACCTTTGCGGCGACTGCTGCCTCTCTGTAAAGAGGTAGGGGTCAAAAAGGCTGTGGTTTTGGGCTCCTATTTTTCCTATCTGGCGAAGGAACGTCCGGATATGCGGCTGACAGAAAAACATCCCTATATCCGCAGCCGAATTGACCAGGAAAACGTGGCCTTTTCCTTTGCAGATAAAACATTTGATGTGTCTGTTCTGGAGCTTCCCTATATCTTTGGCACCCAACCAGGAAGAAAGCCTGTGTGGGTCATCCTGATTGAGCAGCTGAAGCGCATGGACAAACTGCCCTTTACCATGTATCCAGGAGGCGGAACGGCTATGATCACCGTTCGCCAGGTGGGGCAGGTCATTGTGGGTGCGGCAGAACGATCCACCGGCACAAAGGCCTGGCCTGTCTCTATGTATAATATGACCTGGAAAGAATTTCTGAAGATCGTCTATGAGGCCAGAGGAATGGGGAAGAGTCGTACCATCCTCTCCATCCCGCCCTGGGCTATGAGACTAGGTGTATCCTCCGTGGTAAAAGAGTATGCGGCAAAAGGCATTGAAAGCGGAATAGATCCTTTGGAACTGCCCCGCATCATGGACCTGAATTTGTTCATCCCTGACAGCTTTGCCAAGGAACTGGGGGCCACAGAGGATGATATCCATGGGGCAATCTTTGATTCTATTCGAGTTTCTCAGGCCGTGTTTGATGGCGCAGTTTCACTCATAAGCATGAGAGGGGAGTAAGCGGCTTTAATCAATAATGAGCTTGTTCATTATTTGTGCATCTGCGCTGTAATAGAGAATTCATTGTGCTGTATACAGAGTTCGTAGAGGTAGGAAATACCCCTGAAAATCGCACTTTTTATAGTCGGAATAGCTCGTTTGTGGTGGATAAACATACATGGTGAGTGGACAGATAAGCTCTCATAACCCGGAGGCCGCAGGTTCAAGTCCTGCCTTCACAACCATAAGGAAATCCTTGATATCCCTAGGATATCAAGGATTTTTCTTTTTTATCCGCAAGAAATCACCATTCGTAATTAGTTGTGATTAGACTCTGTTAGACGCAGTTCATGATGTGATGGAAGATACTGGGCATGGTGCAGAGAATCTGAGAGCACTCGGATTTTCGGAGGAGGCTTTGGATGCCCTGAAACTGATGACCCATGACGATGCTGTCACATATGGAGTAACCGGCAATTATCGTTTGATCATTGGCACGATAAGGAGAAAAAAGGATGGGCAGCGTATCCCGGTTTGGGGATATGCTGCCCATCTTTATCATACAAAAAGGCCGCAAGTATATATCACACGAACAAGATCATTTAGAAATCAAAGTCACTTGCATCATACCTTTCGCTGTCCAGCCATTCCAAGGCTTCATACAGGAAGAAGCAGGCGGGCGGTTTTCTTGAAGTCGATTCCGCTGGTGGCTTCCACCCGGTTCCGCCAAAGGAGCGGAAACGTGCTGGCACCACTATAGGCTCCGCAGAGGTTGCCGCAAATAGAACCGTTGGTGTCGGCATCGTCACCGGCGTTGATGGCCGCCAGCACGCCGTTGGCTCCGTGACCTCCCGTGGCATAGAAAGCACCGAAGGCAATGGCGACCGATTCATAGGACATCATGCTGGCACCGAAAATGGCCACCAGCTCGTCCAGGATGGCAGTGATCTCTTCCTCCCCGGCCTGGTCCACGATGGTCTCCACCAGTCTTAACCGCCGGGATACGGAAGGTGCTGTGACTTCAGCGCCCACCTTTTCTCCATATGCAGCCGCATCGGCGGCGGCACGAAGGACATCCAGGGGGGAATAGCCGCCGTGGACACCCAGAGCCACACCCGCAGCTACAGCGCAGGCGGCAGCCACCGCAGGTTTGCTGCCATGGCTGGGCAGAGAGGAGGCCGCGGCGGCCTCGATACACTTGGTCAGGTGGTTATGATAGCGGATCCCGATGGGAGCCGCCCGCATGGCACTTCCGTTGGTCATGCCTTGTCCAGCCGTCAGTTTGGGGTCAGTCCCCTGGATGAGGGCGGTGAGATAGCGGCGGGTGGAGGGGCCGATGACGGTGCTCTCCAGCATCTTTTGCTCGATGGCCCACTGTTTCATGGCGGCGTTGAATACCTCCTCAGAGAATCCGCCGCACTGGATGAGCACCTGGCCCACGATGACGCTTTCCATGGTGTCATCGGTAATCTGTCCCGCCTTCAGGTCTCCGTGGAAGGACTGGACCTCCTTCTCGGGGGTCAGAAAGTCCCGGATGTAGCCATAGTTGGCTGTGATTTGACTGCGGGTCAGAAAAGAGGCAGGCATGCCCATGGCATCTCCAATGGCGCCGCCAATGAGGGCGCCGTAAGCTCGGTCAAACATGATCTCACTCCTCCAAGGTCCAGAACCCATGGGGGCCATTGATCTCACAGGTCTTTGCGGCGCATCGTGCGGCCAATTCGATCCCCTGCTCCAGAGAGAATCCCTCTGTCATGGCGTACAGGAGAGCACCGGAAAAGCTGTCACCGGCACCCGTGGTGTCCACCACGGTGCAAGGTGCGCTGGCATAGTCAAAGGATCCTGCTACCGTATAGACGGTGCCGCCAGAAGCACCCCGGGTCAGGATCACCGTTTTCCCGGCCTCTGTCAGAGTAAGGATCCCACGCTCCCCACCGAAGGGAGGCAGTTCGGACGCATTGGGGGTCAGGATATCACTGATCTTCACCATCCGCTCCAGGATGTCCTGTTCGATCTCAGAAACCATCGGACTGGGATCGAACAGGAATTTTGTGCCAGTTCGGTGGAGTTCCTCCAGACAATACATAATATTTTCTGGATTCTCTCCCAGCAGATAATATCCGGTCACACCCACCCAGCCCGGCGCGGTCAACAAGAGATTCTGCGACAAAGCGGGGGTGAACACGCACTCCGCCCCCTTATGGGTCAGGAAGGTACGCTCACCCTCCGGCTCGGAAAATACGATGCAGCTTCCGCTGGTGTCGGAAACGGTCTCCACCAACCGACGGGAAAGGCCGTGCTGTGCCAGATAGTCCAGAATATCCCCGCCGATCTTGTCGCTGCCGATGCAGGTGGCGATATAGGGCCGTCCACCCAAATTGTGAATGGTGGCCGCCATGTTGATGGAGCAGCCCCCCACAAAGGACTCCTCCCGCTCTAAAAAACCGTCCTGCCCACGAGCAGGCCAGCGGTCAATGTAAAAGTACCGGTCCAGAAGGAGTCCGCCCAGCAATACAATGTCCTTTTTCATAGAACACTCCCCTCTCAAAGGGCCATACGCAGAATGGCCTTCACATCCTCGCGGGTCATTTCCTTGTAGGCCCAGCAGCTCAGGTCTGTGCGGGCGGCCAGATCCTCGATGGCACTTTCGGGGATACCCAGGTCGGTGAGGGTGGCAGGAGCGCCGATTTCGTTGAAGAATTCACGGGTGCACCGAATGCCCTCGTGGGCCACTTCCAGAGAGCTCTTTCCGGCAGGATCCACTCCCCACACCTGGACAGCATAACGGGCGTAACGCTCGGGAGCATAGCCGCAGAAGTACTGCATGTAGTTGGGGTGGACGACAGCTAGTCCGGCACCATGGGCCACATCAAAGACGGCAGACAGGGGATGCTCGATGTTATGGCTGGCCCAGTCGGTCTTCTTTCCGTTATTCAGCATGCCGCACAGAGCGAAGGTGCTGGCCCACATGATGTTGGCACGAGCCACATAGTCGGTGGGGTCCTTCAGGGCTGTCCGGGTGGCAGAAATCACAGACCGCATCAGGGCCTCTGCCAGAGCATCGGTAACACTTTCGGTGTCAGGTTCCGAGAAATAGAGCTCCCAGATGTGGCTGAGGGTATCGGCCACGCCATTTACGATCTGGTTTCTGGGGAGGGTGTAGGTCAGGGTGGGGTCCAGGATGGAAAACATGGGATAGGTCAGGTCGGAGTCATACCCATTCTTCTCCCCGGTGGTCCAGTTAGTGATAACCGAGGACCGGTCCATCTCACTGCCGGTAGCGGGAAGGGTCAGGATGGTGCCCAGAGGGATGGCATCCTTGGCCTCCTCCCAGTTCACAAAGAAGGCCTGCCAGAAGTCCCGTTCTGTCTTGGCGCCCACCGCAATGGCCTTGGAGCAGTCGATGACGCTGCCGCCGCCGACGGCCAGGATGAACTCAATGTCGTTCTGCTTGCACAGGTTGATACCCTCGTAGACCTTTTCGGTTCTGGGATTGGGCATGACCCCGGACAGTTCAAAGACTTCCTTCCCGGCATCCTGCAGCATGGCAGTCACCCGGTCATAGAGGCCGCTGGCCTTGATGCTACCGCCGCCATAGACCAGAAGAATCTTCCGGCCCACAGAGGCCAGTTCTTCCGGCAGATGGGTCAGGGCATCCTTTCCGAAATGGATGCGGACGGGATTATAAAATCTAAAATCATACATGATATCATCTCCACATTGTTAGCTGCCGACACCCAGGAGGGCGAAGAGGTTTCTTTTGAAGTCCTCCACGTGGACTGCCGGACAAATGGTTGCGTTTGGTTGGGCTTCGGGTTCCATGCTGAAACAGCCACGTTTCTCGCCCTGAGTCAGTTCAATGGTACAGCCGGCCTGGAAGGTCCCCTCCATGATCTCAGGGAAGAGGGCGGCGGTCATGACCATGCTGTCAATGACGGCAAAGGATTCTCTGCCGTAGGTCTCCCGGTAGTATTCCCGCAAAGTGCGGCTGCATCGGGCGCAGAATAGGGCAGCCGAAGCCTCGCTGTCCTGCATGGCTGCCAGCTCCTCCGGGGTGATCTCCGTGTCTCCCACGGCGCTATCCCAGGTGACCCAAAGGGTATCCATACCGGCCTGGAGCACGATGTCTGCCGCTTCGGGATCCACATAGACGTTGTACTCCGCATAGGGGGTCATATTCCCCGTGCCGCTGGCAGAACCGCCCAGGATCCAAACCTTTTTGATGTTATCCGCCAGCTTCTCCTCCTTTTGGAGGGCAACGGCCAGATTGGTCAGGGGACCGCAGGTGACGATCTCGATCTCACCCGGGTTGGCCATCACCAAATCGATGATGGCATCCACAGCGTGCTTGCTCTCCACAGGACGGGGGGAGGGGGGCAGGTTCATCCCTCCCAGGCCGTCTTCTCCGTGTACCTCGGGGGCATAGAAGTCCACGGGATTACACAGAGGGTGCTCCATGCCACGGTAGACCGGCGGAGCGTAGGTCCCGGCGGCATCCACCGCCAGCATGGCGTTCTTCACGCACAGGTCCAGAGGGAGGTTGCCGCAAACCACGGTGATGGCTTCCACCCGGGCCACCTCCGTTGCACGCAAGGCCTCAATGACTGCCCAGACATCGTCCGAGCCGGTGTCCGTGTCTATGAGGAAGCGGCGTAGGTTTTTATTCTCGTTTTGATTCATCATCTGTTATAATACACCACATTTTCGGGACGGATCCGCACATAGACATTTGCCCCCTCTTCCAGGTGGTCGGCGCTGATTCCCAGGGCAGAGATGTCCACAGGCTGCTTGCCAAGGGTACCGATGAGCTTCCAGCTGAGACCGGTGAAAATCTTTTTCTGTAGGTGGAAGGGATTGGCTCCCTGATTTTCCGGGCTGCAGAATTCAAAATACTCTCCGCGCACGGCAGCCTTGACCGGATCGCCCTCTTGACCGCCACAGTGGTTGATGGCGATGCGGATCTCCCCGTCCACCAGATACCAGTTCCCCTGGTCACAGCACAGGGTGCCGGAGATCAGGTTTGCCTTACCCAGGAAGTCCGAGGCAAATTCGGAAGCAGGACGGCTGTAAATGGAATAGGGGTCACCCACCTGCTCGATACAGCCCTTGTTCATCAGGATGATCTGGTCCGACATGGTCAGAGCCTCCTCCTGGTCGTGGGTCACAAAGACGGTGGTGGTGCCGATTTTCCGCTGGATGTTGCGGATCTCATACTGCATTTCCGCTCGGACCTTCCGGTCCAGGGCGGAGAGGGGCTCGTCCAGCAGCAGAATGTTGGGACGAGTCACCAGAGCTCTTGCCAGAGCGATGCGCTGCTGCTCACCGCCGGAGAGCTGGTTGATGCGGCGGGATCCGTAGCCGGGAAGCTTCACCAGCTCCAGGGCCTCCTGGACCCGCTCATGGATCTCTTTCTCTGGTACCTTCTGCATTTTCAGGCCATAGCCCACGTTTTTGGCCACGTTCATGGAAGGGAAGAGGGCATAGTTCTGGAACACAAGGCCGATGTTCCGCTTTTCGGGACGGACTTTGGTCACGTCCACCCCATCCACCAGCACCTCGCCGGAATCCGGGGTCTCCAGACCGCAGATGATGCGGAGGATGGTGCTCTTGCCGCAGCCGGAAGGGCCCAGCAGGGAGAGGAACTTCCCGCTCTCCACCGTAAAGCTGACCCCCTTGAGCACTTCCTCTCCGTCAAAGGTCTTTTTCAGATTTTTCACAGCAAGTTCTGCCATAATTTACTCTCCTTTTTTCGATGTGGAACCGGAAGACATCCCGAACAGTCCGCCGGCAGAAAAGCCCAGCTTAGACAACGCGATGACAATGACCACGGAAACCAACACGATGATGGCGGATAGGGCGTTCAGGTCGGCCTGATAGCCGCTGCGGATGCGGGTAAACACCAGGGTGGGCAGGGTCTGGACCCCGATGGGGATCAGGTAGTACTGCACCACGAAATTGTTGAAGCACATGATCATGGCCATGATGCCGCCGGCCAGGATACCGGGGGCGATGGCGGGGAGGGTGATGTCGAAGAACACCCGGGCCGGTTTTGCACCCAAAAGACGGGCAGCGGACTCCGGATTCCGGTCCATGGACAGGAACCGTCCGTTGACCAGCAAAACCACATAGGGCAACACCACGATGAGGTTACCCAGGAACATGGAGAACTCACTGCGACCGGATCCCAGGAAGGAGAAGAGCAGCAGCAGGGAGATACCGGTCACCAGCCAGGGAATGATGATGGGCAGCTGCAGCACGAAGTTAAAGCGGTTGGCCCACTTGGGTGCGTAGGCCTGAAGGCCGAAGGAGGTCATGGTGCCGATCACCACCGCCGCCAGGGTCACGCAGAAGGCAAACTTTAGGCTGTACCAGCAGGCAGGCAGCAGATTGCTGGTGGTAAACAGTGTCACATACCAGTCGGTGGTGAAAACATAGGGGAACATGCCGTAGGGTGTGGCGTTGAAGGACATGCCAATGATGGCAATGATGGGGATGTACATAAAAGCCAGGACAATCCACAGACAGACCATCATCACCGTGTTAAATCCTTTGGACTTCATTCCATATCACCTCCGATGGTTTTCTCAGCTCTGGCTGCCGCCAGACGGGTCAGGCCCATGATTACGCTCAAGACGATGAGAAGGGTGCAGGACAGGGCTGCGCCGTAACCCATGTTCAGAGAACCGGAGTACTGGGTGTCGATCATGCTGCCCACCATGGCACCGTTGGCGCCACCCACCAGGCCGGGCTCCATGAAGCTGCCGGCCACGGGCACGAAAACCAGCAGGATGCCGGAGAGAAGACCGGGCAGGCTCATAGGGAAGACGATGTTGGTAAAAGTCTTTCCCTTGCTGGCCCCCAGGATCAGGGATGCATAGATCAGGTTGTCCTCGATCCCTTCCAGGGAAGAATACAGGCACAGAATCATATAGGGCAGGTACTCATAGGTGAGGACCAGGATGGTGGCCTTGTTGGTGTAGAGCCAGGTTTCCCCCTGGATCCCAATGGCTTCCAGCATGGTCAGCAGCAGGCCGCCGGACTGAATCAGGTTCATCATGGCGTAAATCAGCAGCAGCTGAGAGGTAAAGAACGGCAGGATGACCACCATCATAAAGATGCTGCGGTTCTGGGGCTTGACCACCTTGGCAATGGCCCAGGCAGCAGGGTAAGCGGCCACAATACACAGCAGCGTGACCTCCGCTGCTGTCAGCAGGGACTTGCCCAGCAGCCGCCAGAAGGTGTCGGACCCCACCATGCGGATGATGTTGTCCAGGGTCCAGCCCGGCCAGGGCTGTCCGGCGAAGATGTTCCGGTCCATAAAGCTGAAGACCAGCAGCATGAGTAGCGGAACAATGGTCAGGCACAGCAGCATCACGATGCTGGGAGAGGTCCACAGGGCAACAGGGTTAAATGGTTTCTTTGTATGAGTCTTCATTTGATATCCTCGCATATTTGAAAAAAGAATGCCGCCGAAAGGATTCCGGCGGCATTCTTTCAGAACGCATGTGCGAAAGCTTGCAGCCGATTCCTTTTATGGTCAGCTGACAAACTCCTGATACAGGTCAGTCCACTGGTCCTTCAGATCGGGATCAGCAATGTAAGGCAGCAGCTTGATGGTGGTGGGCATGGGGTCCAGCTGCAGAGCGACCTTCTGCTCGTCGGACAGGTTGTTGATGGCGTCAGCATTGACGGGGGTATAGGTAAAGTACTCACCAGGATAAACTTCGCTGATACCGGTGGCCATGGCGGTCTGCTGCTCGGTGCTTTCGATCCAGTTGATCCACTCGCAGGCCAGGTCGAATTCGTCGGTGCCCTCCACGATGGACCAGTAGTCGATGTAGCCCACGGTGCCTTCCTCGGGGTGGACCAGCTTGATGTTGGTGTTGGGGTTGTTGATCAGTTCGCTGTAGGGACCGGACCAGATCTCACCAGCCCAGAAGTCACCGGCCAGCCAGGGCATGATTTGCTCGTCGTTGCTGGCCCAGAAGCCCAGCAGCTGGCCCTTCAGCTCCATGAGAGCAGTGCGGACCTTCTCGATGTCCGCGTTTTCGATGTCGTCGGAATCCTCACCGGCCAGCAGGCAGCCGATGACCCAGTCGTCACCGTCGCCGTTGAGGACCATGACATGACCGGTCAGGCGGGGATCCAGCAGGTCGGTCCAGTGCTCGATCTCGAAGTCCACATAGTCGGGGTTGTAGGCGATGGAGGAAGTGCCGTTGCACCAGGGGAAGGCGAAGAGGTTGCCCTCCTCATCCACAGCGTAGGGGGCTAGGTCCTTGTAGACGTCGGCCACCAGCTCGTAGTTGGGGATCAGGGCGGGATCCACGTTCATGATGAGGCCTTCCTCGTGGAACCACTGGGTGTAGTTGTTGGACAGAACCACAGCATCGATGGTCTGGTTGCCGCCGGTCATCAGGGTGGTCATCAACTCTTCGTAGGAGTTGAAATAAACGTGCTCCACGGTGCAGCCGGTGGCATCCTCAAAGGCCTTCTCGCAATAGTCCTCGTCGGAGTTGTAGCCCTGCCAGTTGGCTACATACAGGGTGTGACCGGCGTAGGGCTTGGAGGAATCAGTGGCGGGATCTTCGGTGGTTTCGGCCCCGCCGCCGCAGCTGCACAGGCCCAGCATCATGACTGCAGCCAGTGCGGCGGACATGATTTTCTTGGATGCGTTGAATTTCATGATAATATGCTCCTTTTAAAATAATAATTGTCAGAGAATATCGATCTGGCACATGGTCATGGCAGCCAGGGCATTATCGTGACTTGCAGGGGTGACACCGGCGCAACAGTCCTTGCATACTGCGATGGGGGTCTCCCACAGACGGGCCTTCAGGCATAGAGCGTTGGAGATGACACAAATGTCGGTGCACAGACCGATGAGCTCAATGGCATCATATCCCTTGGATTCGGCAAAGTCAGCCAGCTCCACGGAGCCAAAGGTGGGCTTATCAATGACGGTTACCGTCTTACCCTGGCCGGCTTTCCAAACTTCTGGATGGATCTGCCAGCCCTGGGTGTCTTTGACGCAGTGCACCACGGGGAGTTTTTTTCCTTCTGCCGTGTTGAGATACTCCTCGGTGTGGGTGTCCCTGGTATAGACCACATCACCATCGAAAGAGGCGATTTTTTCTACCACTGCGGGGACGATGGATTCGGCTTCCTTGGTGCCGAGGGCGCCGGAGATAAAGTCCTCCTGCATATCTACAACAACCAGTAATTTTTTCATTAGGTGGGTCAGCTCCTTTCCTTGAGCGAGGGTATTATAACACAACTATATTCAATTGTAAATAGCAATGTCATGACACTGTGGGGGTTTTTGTCTTGGTTATCTGTATAAGCCCAAAATCCACCTGATTCCATCAAGCAGTCAGGTGGGAAGAGAATTTCTTGTTTGAACTGGAGTTCTGTGCTATCATACAGATATTGAAGCCTAAGGAGAGATCATCATGGACTTTACCTACTGCAAGCTGGAGATTTTTATCCCGGAAACCCACCTGTCAGTTCTGCAGAAAGCTTTGTGGGAAGTGGATGCCGGACACATCGGAAACTATGACTGCTGCCTGTCCTATAGCCCGGTCATGGGTTGCTGGAGGCCTTTGGACGGGACCACACCTTACCTGGGGACCCAGGGTGAGATCAGCTCGGAACCGGAGCTGAAGGTGGAGGTCACCTGCAAAACAGAGAACGTTGACAAGACGGTGGCGGCCGTCAAGGAGGTTCATCCCTATGAGGAACCGGTCATCAATGTGATACCTCTGTACCGAACCAGTTTTTGAAGAAGGAAGTGCCCAATGAACAAGTTATTACATAGAATCGAGAGCGAGATCCAGAGACAGAGCTATGCCCGGCTCCTTGGCCTGAAGGTGCTGGAAGCAGGGGAGGGGCGCGTGGTCATTTCCTGTGAAAAGCGGGACGACCTTCTCCAGCAGACTGGTATCCTCCACGGCGGTGTCATCGGTGGCCTGTGCGAGGCGACGGCAGGGTACGCCATTCAGACGGTGATGCCAGAAGGCAAGGACCTGGTGGGGGTGGAGTATAAGATCAGCCTGATGCGGGCCGTCTCCGCAGACACCGCCATTGCTGTGGGTAAGGTTCTCAAGATGGGCAAGCAGTTGGCTGTGGCGGAAGCAGAGGTCTTCAACCAGGGCAGCGACAAAGTTGCCGCAAAGATCATCTTTACCGGTATGCTGATTGACAAATGATATCGATTGAAAAACGACCCATCCTGCTCTTTTGCAGAATGGGTCGTTTTGGCTCATTTATTCTTTTTGGCTCGATAGACTTCTTGGTCGATGATACCGTTGGCCAGCATCTTTTCCGTCCATAGTTGCAGGGTCTCCACGGTGACGGAGATTCGCTCCAGCTCCTCCTGGATGTGGATAAAATCGTCGATCTCGTCCACATCGATCCGTCCGTCGGACGTGATTTCGATCAGACGGTTCTTTTCCTTGCTGACCGCATTCAGGGAAGCTAGCATTTCCAGCACGATGGAGGAGAGCTCCTTGACCTGGATCTCCGGAACATACTGCTGGCCGATGGGGCACTGGGTGGAGCAGTAGTGGTTGCAGAGGGAGGGACGCTTGTACTTTTCCGCCATGACCAGCACCTCGTCGGGGTGGGGGAGGGATTTCTCACTTTCGATTTTCTCGATGCGGTCGGGCATGATGGACTCCAGAAGCTCGCTGGCCTTCTCCCGGGAAAGACCGTGCTCTTCTCGGATCAGCTGGTATTTGGTTTTGTTCTTCTTGGTAGATGCTCTGCCCATGGTTCATTCTCCTCTGCGGCGATTCGGGTATCAATCTATGGGATAGGTGAACCCATTAACCTAATATTACAGGAAGCAAGGGATGCTGTCAATGGAAGGGAGTTGGAATGGAATCCGCCGGTTATTTCCTTCTCTTTGTGTAGTCCTCATCCACCCGGCACTTCCAGTCAGCGGACAGGGGACGGTGGTTTCGGATCTGCCCCACGGCTTCGCTCATGGCTTCATAGATTACCGCTGTGCCCTGGCGGTCGGCGTGATAATTGGCCGCACGGTCCTCTGCGATGCCAAATCGAGCTGCTTCTTTGGCTGCGTCGATATTGGCACCCAGGAACAAAAACTCCCAACCGTGCTTTTCCTGCTGGCGCTGGATAAGTCTTTGGACTTTGTGGTAGGTGTACTCCCGGCTTGCGTTTTCCATGCCATCGGTGGTGATGATGAACAGGGTCTTTTCGGGGCGATCTAACTCTCGGGCGTACTTGTGGACCTTGCCGATATGGCGGATGGATTTGCCCACAGCGTCCAGCAAAGCGGTACAGCCGCGAACATAGTAGTCCTCTCGGGTCATGGGTTTGACATTTTGGATGTCCACCCGGTCGTGGAGGAGCTCGGTGTAGTTATCAAACAGGATGGTGGAGACATAGGCCTCACCCTCTTCGCTTTTCTGCTTCTGGAGCATGGCGTTGAACCCGCCGATAGTGTCGTCCACCAGGTTTGCCATGGAACCGCTGCGGTCCAGGATAAAAACGATCTCAGTCAGATTTTTCTTCATAATAAAACCTCCTATGCTGTGGTGTGTTTCACTTACAACCATATCATAGGAGGTTTTTGGCTTGATTTGGTCAACTGGGAGTGGACGTCTCAGGCCCCCAGCAAAGATTGATCAAATTCATATAAGGCAATGTTGATTTCGATGACGTTGAACTGCTTGTGCTCGATGAAGTAGCGGATGATCAGGTCAAAGGTGCTGCTGTTGGTCAGAGCATACCCGGCCCGGCCGATGAGATCCCGGGTGGCGTCCAGATCCAGTTCCAGGGCAATGGCCAGTGCCAGAGCTGTGGCTTTCGTGGGGCGATAGTCTGGGTCATTGATGATTTTTGAAAAATGCTGTTTGGAGAGGTTGGCCTTCTTATAGATGTGAGAATTTTTCTTGCCGCTCTTCTTGATCAGGGATAGCAGGGTTTCGGTGAAACCAGCTTCCTTTTCCCTGAGGATTTCATCCAGACTGCGAGAGACAGAAGGGACCGGAGCAGAGGCGCAGGGAGCAGGAAGGCACTCTTTCAGAACCTGGCCCGATGGCTGTCGTGCTCTACGGCTTTGCGCAAAGGGACCGCCGTAGGTTTCCAACTCGTAGGCCGCTATATAGTTTTCGTCGATGTAGCTGGCCACATTATGGACCAATTTTTCAGAAAGTTGGACACTGTCCTTGTTAAACACCACCAGATAGATCTGCATCTCATGCGCCATGAGAAACTCGCTGAATGCAGCGATGGCCACCTGCAGGGCCTTACTCTTGGGGAAACCATGATTGCCCGAGGCCAGCAGGGGGAAGGCAATGGAGTCGCAGTTGTATTTGACGGCCAGGTCCAGGCATATATCGTAGGACTGCCGCAGCAGAGCCATTTCATCCTGCTGACCGTCTGCCCATATGGGGGTGGCGGCATGGATTACATACTCGGCATTCAGGTCAAAGGCCGACGTGATGGCAGCGGTCCCCGGTTCTATATACCCAATCTCCTTCCGAGCTTTCAGCAAGGAGGGGCCTGCCTTTTTATGAATGGCAGAGTTCACGCCGGCGTTGATTCTGGGATGGCGGCTGGCAGCATTGACGATAGCATCCACCTGCATGTTGGTGATGTCATTTCTTACGATCTCAAAAGGCATAAAACATCCTCCTTTCATTGTTTTCTTTCATCATATCAAATACCATGGAAAAAGCAAGGGCGGTTTCAGAGGAACCGCCCTTGCTTCATGACGCACGAATATTTGTTACAGTTCGATCTGCATGGCCACTGCCCGGACAGGAGAGCCGTCCACCCCTTTGATCTTCAGGGGGAAAGCGGCCACCCACAGGCCGTCGTCAAAATCGATCTTGTCCAGGTATGCCCAGTTCTCGCCGATCATCAGACGCTTTTCGGAGAAAAGGTCATGGACAGGGAAGACACCCTTGGTGCTGGAGTCGGCGTTCATGGTGTCGATACCGATGAACCGGACACCCTGCTCCACCAGCCAGTTGGCCACCTCACCGGAGACATAGGGGTGGGAATAGAATTCCTCGGTTCCCCGCTTCTGGTACCAGTTGGTGTTGAAGAGAACGATGGTTCCGGGGGCGATCCGATCCTTCACGGGAGCCAGATCCTCCATTGTGATCTCCTCTTCTGCCACCTTGTCGGTGACACGGACCACCACGGCGGGGCCAAAGAAGAAGTCCAGCTCCATCTTGTCGATGGTGTCCCCCTCGTTGCTGAAGTGATAGGGGGCGTCCACATGGGTGCCGGTCTGGGTGCCGGTGTACACGCCGGAAAGGTTATAGCCGTCCTTTTCCAGGGTGTGGGTGCCGTAGGTGATGTGGGGCTCGGGATCGCCGGGATAGATGGGGGACTCGTCGGAGACTTCCCAGCTCAGGTCAACGTATTTTTTGACTTTCATGGTGTTTTTCTCCTTACACGCTTAGAAGAGGTCCTTGAAGTCAGCCATGTTGACGGTCTGGCCGGCGGCTCTGGCCTCAATGGCCTCGATGACGTCGTCATGTCTCTTCTTGTTGATGGGGTAGAACTTCACGATCAGGCAGGTGAACAGGTAGATGCCGCCCACCAGGAAGGCGAAGATATACTTGTAGGCGTTGGGGTCACCGTCGGCTGCGGTGATCAGCAGACCCAGAACCAGAGCGCCCAGAGCGCCGCAGGCCTTCTGAACGAACGCAACTGCACCAAAGACGATGCCATCGTTTCTTCTGCCCTGGGGATTAGCAAGCTGATCCACGTCCACGCAGTCAGGGATCATAGCCCAGGGAACCTGATAGACAGCGGCGTTACCCAGACCCATGAGGAGCATGGTGATGATGAGGGTGGTCATGCTGTTGGAACCGGCCTGGATGATGAAGCCGACGGCCACGATGAGCACCAGGGCTTCCAGACCCAGGGAAACCACCCAAGACATCTTCTTGTCCAGCTTGATCATGAGCTTTTCCACCAGATAGGCGCAGAACACGCTGGCGATGCCGAAGACGAAGGTAGCCAGAGCTACCTGGTCAGAGGTCATGCCCATGTACTCGGTGTAGTAATAGACCTGGACGGAGTAGTTGATGGTGTTGGCGAAGATGGCAATGCCAAAAATCAGCATGACGACCCGGGTGCCCTTGTTCTTAAAGAGGTTGACCACGTTCTTGACGCTGTACTTCACCGCTTCCTCGTTGTCGCTGCGGGGACGCTCATAGCCCTCAGTGGACTTGTAGAGGATGACCAGCAGGATCAGGGTGGGGATCATGTAGCAGGCGATGGTTGCAGTCCAGGCCAGGTCAGGGTTGCTGAACTTGGGGGTCCAGAAATCCACCAGGATCAGGCAGGCGCTGATGGCCACGGTGGGCAGCAGGCCGAAGTAGTTCTTCCAGGTGGCCAGAGAGGCGCGTTCGTCATAGTTGTTGGTCATCTCAGAGCCCAGGGAGGAGGCGGAGATGTCCAGAACGGTCTGGGCCAGATAGTACAGGATGATGACAACGAAGAAATAGACCTTGGTAGCGGACTCGCTCAGGCCAAAGTTGGTAAACAACAGGCAGGAGATGATGATGAAGGGAAGGGCGATCATCTTGATGAGGGGTCTTCTGCGGCCCTTGGGGTTCTTCAGGTTGTCGGAAACGGAACCAACGATGGGGTCGGTGATAGCGTCCCACAGGGTGCCCAGGGAGATCAGGGCGCCGGCGAAGGCGGCAGACAGACCCACGATCTCGGTCATGAAGTAAAGGCCGTAAAAGCTGAATGCAGTCCAGGTGATGAAGCTGCAAAAACCGGAAGTGCCATAGCCGAATTTTACTTTCAGCGGCAGTTTTGCATTAAGGTCTCTGGTGGTTTGCATAGATATTCTCCTTTTTCTCTACTCTCTGCAGGGGTTTCTTAGTGTTCGTACCAGCCCAGGGGGCCTTCCTCCATGGAAGTGACGATCTGCTTGATCTCCTGGTATTCTTCCAGGCCGGGGACACCTAGGTCTCTGCCCAGGCCGGACATCTTGTAGCCGCCCCAGGGAGCCTCGCAGAAAGCGGGCTGGCTGCAGTTGATCCAGCAGATGCCGGCACGGATCTCGTCGATGACCCGCTTAGCACGGGTGCCGTTGGCGGTGAAGACTGCGCCGCCCAGGCCAAAGTCGGTGTCGTTGGCCATCTCGACCGCTTCTTCCTCAGTGGAGAACTTGGACACGGAGAGGACAGGGCCAAAGATTTCTTCCCGGATGATGGTCATGTCCTGGGTGCAGTCGGCAAAGACGGTAGGACGGATAAAGTAGCCGTTGGCGCAGTCGCCCTCGGTGTAAGGTTCGCCACCGCAGACCAGTCTGGCTCCCTCACGCTTACCTGCCTCGATGAAACTCAGGACGGAGCGGTACTGATGCTCGGAGACCAGTGCGCCCATGTCGGGATTCTGGGTGGGGTTGCCGATGGTGATGGCGTTGGCCCGCTCAGCCAGCAGCTCCAGGAACTTGTCATAGATGGTGTCCTGGACAATGGCACGGGAGGTGGAGCAACAGATCTCACCCTGGTTGAAGAAGACACCCAGCATGACCCACTCCACAGCGCGCTCCAGATCGGTGTCCTCAAACAGGATGACGGGGGACTTGCCGCCCAGTTCCAGACCCAGCCGCTTCACATTGACGGCTGCCTGACGCATGATACCCTGGCCCACGGGAGTGCTGCCGGTGAAGGAGAGCATGTCCACCTTCTTATGGGCTGCCAGAGCATCGCCGATAGAGGCGCCGGGACCCAGAAGCAGGTTGGCTGCTCCCTTAGGCACGCCGCACTCGTCCAGGATTTCAAAGAGCTTCACGCAGGTCAGGGGAGTGACAGTAGCGGGCTTCAGAATGACGCTGTTGCCTGCTGCCAGGGCAGGGGCAACCTTCCAGCTGGCCATAAGGAGGGGGAAGTTCCAGGGAGAAATCAGGGCGCAGACACCGATGGGCTCTCTCTGCTCGTATACATGGACCTTGCCAAAGCCGTCGTTGGTGGAGATGATGCCACCGCTGGGCTTAGTTATAAGGCCTGCATAATAGCGGAATACATTGGCGGAGTCCAGAACATCCAGCTCAGCCTCACGCAGAGGCTTACCCTGGTTGGTGCAGCTGCACAGGGCCAGCTCGTCCAGACGTTCCTCGATCTTGTCTGCGATTTTAAAGAGAACGGCGGCACGGTCGGCAGCGGAGGCGTTGCGCCATTCCCTGGTCTTGTAGAAGGAGTTGTTGGCCACCTGGACGGCCAGTTCCACATCTTCCAGCCCGGAACAGGCGGCCTTTGCAATCACCTGCTTGGTTGCGGGGTTGATCACATCCACCGTCATTCCGGAAAGAGCCGAAACCCATTCGCCGTTGATATAATTCTTCACTTCCAGCATGATTGATTCATCCTCTCTGTGTGTATTTATTCATGCCATTTCATTACAGTAGCATTATTATTCTGAAAAGTCAATGTTCGTCGGTTATTGTCCCGCTTTTGCAAGTATTGAACTGGATTGCTCAGCAAATGGTCATTCTAAAGAGAGGTTTACTTGCCATTGGATGGATGTGGGGGTATAATGACCATATACAAAATGATGTAATCAGAAGAGGGATTTATATGCATGTGATAGACCTGACCCACGACATTCAAAATGGCATGATGATCTATCCGGGAGACCCGGAGATCGCCATTATGGAGGGGTTGACCCATGAGCGGGATTACTGCCATGTGGATCAGCTCCATCTCAACTCCCACCTTGGGACCCATATTGATGCCCCGTTTCACTTCCTGCCGGAGGGGAAGCCCATCCACGCATTCCCGGCAGAGGCGTTTGTACGCCGGGGCGTTGCCATCGACCTGAGACACAAAAAGGCCCGGGAGATCATTACTGCGGAAGATCTCCACTCTGCCTGTCTGGTGCCGGGATGTGCCGTGGTGCTGGTCACGGGCTGGTATCGCCTTTTCGGTATGGATGATTACCTGAAGCATCCCTATCTCTCTAAGGAGGCGGCGGAGTATCTGGTGGAGCAGGGTGTTTCCGTTGTGGCCGTTGACTTTCTCAATGTGGACCAGACCATGGGAGAGGATTGGGATGCCCACAACGTCCTTCTGAGCAACGAAATATTTATTGTGGAAAACCTGAATCATACGTTTGCCCTGGACTTTGAAAAAAACTATCTGTTCAGCTTTTTGCCCCTGAAGATCATTGGCACAGACGGCTCTCCCATTCGCGCCGTTGCCATAGAAGACTGATGTGTGAAAGGCTGTTTGCTTGAAAATCACAGGGACATATGGTACAGTACCAGGAGGAAATCCGGTAGAAACGTAACGACGGAGGTTGTTCGCTATGTATAATTTTTTTGTAGATGAAACCGCCCGCATGGGCGACAGTTTTCGAATTGACGGCAAGGACTATAACCACATCTGCAATGTGCTGCGGATGCAGATCGGCGCTACCTTTCTGGTAAGCTGCGGCGGCACCAGTAACCTGTGCCGTTTGGAACGGGTAGAGGATGCAGCAGTTGTGGCGGAGATTGTAGAAGAGAACTACCAGAGTACGGAGCTTCCCGTGCAGTTCTATCTCTTCCAGGGTCTGCCCAAGAAAGACAAGCTGGAGCTGATCATTGAAAAGACCGTGGAACTGGGTGTGGCCGGCATTATTCCCGTAGAAATGAGCCGCTGTGTCATGAAGCTGGAGGAGAAGAAGAAAAAGGCACGGATCGAGCGCTGGCAGGCTATTGCAGAGAGCGCTGCCAAGCAGAGCAAGCGGAATCTAATCCCTCAGGTGTTTGATGTGATAACCTACAAGCAGGCTATGGCTAAGGCTGCTGAAATGGACCTCTTCCTTGTGCCCTATGAAAACGAACGGGGCATGGCCGAGACCCGGGAGGCTTTGGCTCGGATCAAGCCCGGTATGTCTGTTGGCATTCTGATTGGCCCCGAGGGCGGCTTTGACCCCAAGGAGATCGAGCTGGCTCGGGAAGCCGGCGCTGCCGTGATCTCTCTGGGCAGCCGGATCCTGCGGGCGGAAACCGCTGCCCTGACCGCCGTTGGCCTGGGTATGCTCCACGTTGAGATGAACCTGGACCAGAGCCAGCAGTGAAAGGAAGAGATACCATGCTGCAGGGAATGGAACTTGTGAGGGAATTGCACCAGACTGGCTTGGATGGTGAGGAACTGTTAAGCCGTCTGTACTGCCGGTCCCTGCCGGACATCAGCCCAGAACAGGGAGATTGGATGGCCCACCATGTGCTGGAACAGATCCAGGTCTTTGACAAGACCCGGAAGTGGCTACAGGAACTGGATGGTCATTGGGAACCGTTGGGAGAGCATATCCTCCATCTCATGGAGGGATTTACCCTGCCTAGCCAGTGCAGAAAGCTCCGCAGTATGAACCAGGCCATGGACGCCCTGGATGAACTGTGCAAGGGGAGTGGTAGCCTGGAAGAGATGGTGGGGATGACACCCCCTGGCTACCGAGGCAGTACCGGCGAAAAGGGGCGAAACGCAGAGCTGCATATCGCCCTGGAGAAACTGCTTGCCCCGTTGAATCAAACCGGCCTGCCAGGAGACACTGAGAGAGCGGTGGCCGCTTTACGCCAGGACTGGATGGATGATAACCTCTTCCGGGCGGTTCTGACCATGGTCCTCAACGCTATCCTGGCCCGGGGAGATAAGGTGCTGGACCTCTCGGCGCCCATTGAGTACATCGCCCTGGAGGTCTGCCGATTGGTTTCTGCTTCGGATGACCCGAAGAGTGTGGATTCTGCTGCGGTAAAGCTCCTCCTGACCTCGGCATTCCTTGCCGGCGGCACTGCCACCACGATGTTGACCGGGACCTCGGTTGCCATCTATTCCGTCTACTATCTGATAATGATGCAGGTTGGCCGAATCCTGTCCTGACCTGTCATGAAAATACCCCCTGATGTTTGACATCAGGGGGTATTTTTGCGGTTTTTGGGGTTATTCTGCTTTCTTTTCGATCTGGAATCCCAGAAGGACCAGGTTCACGCCGGACACGATGAAGTAAATACCAATCAGCATGCCCACGGAGAAGGCCAGGGCCACGGGGTGGAACAGGGAGTAGACACCCAGAATGAAGCAGAGGATGGCCATGACCACATTGCCCAGCCACTTTGTGGTTTCGTCTCCCTTTTTCTTGCCACGCAGACCCATGGTCAGGGCCACAGCACCCTGGAGCAGGAACCAGATGGCCAGCATATAGATGATGGTGGTGCTGGTCATGAACTTCAGGCCGGGAACGAAGAGGATGGCAAGACCGGCCACCAGACTCAGAATACCGAAGAAGAAGCTGGAGTCAAAGGCTTTCTTGGAGATGCCCCGCAGGATAGCACCGAAGCCGTAGACGATCAGCAGGACGATGAAGAAGTAATTCGTCTCCCAGAAGGTCATCAGGGGAGTGGCAGCCAGAAGAACGCCGCAGACGGACATGAGGATGCCCAGGATCCAAAGCATGATTTTCATAGAATAAATCTCTCTCTTTACTATTTTTCAGGGAGAGGATCACTCCTCAGCGGGAGCTTCCTCGGTGGTTTCGGTGGGTTCAGCGGGGACGGGTTCTGCGGCGCTACCGTCAGAGATGGACAGGGCGTTGATGATCTTGCTGTCGTCGTTGGGGGTGGCCTGGACGGTCACGCTGTCGCCCACATCTAGGATGATGACATTCTGGTCCACAGTGGCGGAGATGGCATAGAAGGTCTCAGAGCCCTCCAGACGGACAAAGTACCAGCTGTTGCCGTCCAGAACGGCGGTGCGGATCTCAGCCACGGTGCCGGAGACGCTGGACTGGTCGATGATGATGTCCTGGCCCTCGCCCACGTCCACGGGGATACCGTGCTGCTGGAGCAGGGACAGGTAGTTGCTCTCGCAGGCGGCCACGGTGGTGCCGGTGGCAACAATCTGATACTGGGAGACGTTGACCATGGCGTACATTTTGACCAGGTCAGAGCTGTCCTTCAGGGACATGAAGTAGGTGGGGTGACCGCCGATGTTCAGCAGCAGAGGGAAGGTGGCGGTGTAACCCAGGTCCTGGACCACGCCCTGAGCAGAGGCCATGGCAGAGGTCTCGATGGCGCCGGGGGCTGCGTAATAGGTGGTCTCCTTGGTGCGCTGGTTGGACAGCAGGAAGCCGATGTTGGACTGGTCGCTGTTCACGGAGGTGATGCCGGTGTACATATAGACGTCATCGTTCATAGCCAAGTAGTTGTAGCCCTCAGTGGTGATGGTTACGTCCTTCTGGCCCAGCAGGGAGTTGATGAAGCCGTTCACATAGATGCCGTGATAGTCGTACTGCTGGCTGATGAGCTCAGCGGAGAAGACACGGTCCACCCAGGTGGGGATCTCCTCCAGGGTGTAGTAAACATGTTCGCCGGTGCAGGCGTTCAGCAGAACTGCGCCCACCACGTCGGTGCCGCCGAAGAGGCCGATGGTGCGGGTTTCACGGGGACAGACCCACCAGGGGGTGCCTTCCTCGTCCACCTCTAGGTGGAGCTGGCTGAACATATAGGTGGGGTAAGCAAAGCGCACGGTACGCATCAGGTCACGGGTGAAGAATTCGGAAGGGGAGTAGCGCATGCCTTCCAGACCCAGGCTGGACAGACGGACGACCTCGGCCTCCTGGGTGACCATGTCCACAGTGACGTAGGCAGGCAGGCCTTCCTTGGTGTTCAGGAACCACTTGAAGAAATCGCCGTACTCCAGGGAGGTCACGCGGACAGGGCGGCCCTGGTAGTTGATCTGGGTGTAGTCATAGGAGACTTCAAACTGGCTGACCATGTCGGACAGTTCGCCCAGCTTTCTGTCGCCCAGGCGGCGGGTGGAAGCCTCGTCCAGCATGGGAACTTCGTTGTAGGAGACCTGCTCGATCTCGGTGGCGAAATCACCGGTGTCCACTTCCAGCATCTGCTGGTAAGCGTTGGCCCGGAGGATGGGAATGGAGCTGATCTGGCCGATGATAAACACGGCAGCCAGGGCAATGACGATGACCACCACGGCCTTGCACTGATTTTTGGCAAAGGAAAGGTAGTCTTTCAGGTTGATGCCCTGACGACTGCCGGTGTCCACGCCCAGAGCGATCATAAAGACCAGGATGTAGACCAGCAACAGGACAAAGATGAAGCTGTAGAAGCCAGTATTCTGGAGGTTGATGGCGGGAAGGGAAACATAGAACCATACGGCACCGATCACAAGGGTGATCAGAAGGCTGATCAGGATGCGGGATATGGTGCTTTTACCTTGGGTGTCAGACATAGGGAACTCCTTTCAATGGGGTAAGAAATCATAAAATCCCCAAATTTCAATTAGTATATCCTATATATGGAAGAAATGCAACCATTATCATTTGACAAACCGTCAAAAACGTGGCAAAATTACAAAAAAATAAACTTTTTTCAGAGATTGTAAATGAGAGGAGGCTGTCACCTGTGATTCAATTAGATGTCATCGGTGAAATGAGGGATCTGAACCTGCTTTCGGTTTGTGTCCGAATTACATTGGCTATGCTCTTTGGCGGCACCATCGGTTTTGAGCGAGGTCTGCGCCAGAGGGCGGCCGGTTTGCGAACCCATATGCTGCTGTGCGTGGGCTCGGCATCTACCATGCTGGTCAGCCAGTATATTTATGCCAGTTACGGGGTGGGCGATCCTTCCCGTCTGAGTGCCCAGGTCCTCAGCGGCATCGGTTTCCTGGGTGCAGGCACCATCATCATCACCCGCCGGAACCAGATCAAGGGTCTTACCACGGCAGCCACCCTTTGGGTCACGGCCTGCATGGGTCTGGCTGTGGGTTCCGGTTTCTTGGAGTGTGCTGTGGTCATGTACCTGGCCGTCCTGATCATTCTGCTGGTGGTCAATGTCCTGGATAACAAGTACTTAAAGGTAGAGACCAGTACCGCCATGTATCTGGAAGTCAAGCGGGAATGTGGCTTGGGTGATGCCATTCAATTCATTCATGAGCTGGGATGGACGGTTCGTGAGATCAAGGAATTCCCCTCAGGACGGCCGGATGTGTTGGCGGTCCGCATGGACCTGGAATCCGATCAAGCCATGCGGGAAGATTTGGAAGCCATGAAGGACATGAAAGAACTGGATAGTGTGGTGCGGCTGGAAATGTGAGGGAACTTTTTCTGTTTTGCGTCGTCTAAGTAGACAGAACAAAAGGAAAGGAGAGCTCTCTATGAAACGAAGATCGCTTGTCCTGGGAATCGTTTTAACACTGCTGTTGGGGCTTTCCGCCTGCGCTTCCCCGGAGATCCAGGCGGAGGAATTGACCGCCGGAGTGTCGGTGGGAAGCTATTCCAGCCAAATGGATTTTCAGGGACCGGAAACCACACTGGTGAATGATTTCTCGGTTCGATTGTTTCAGAAGACCATGGAGGAAGGGGAGAATACTTTGATTTCCCCTCTTTCCGTGCTGTCTGCCCTGGCCATGACAGCCAACGGGGCGGAAGGTGATACCCTGAATCAGATGGAGGAGGTTTTCGGCCTCTCCGTTCCAGAACTGAACAATTGGCTCCACGAGTGGCGGGTTTGTCTGGAAAACTATGAGGCCACGGTTAAGACCGCCAATTCCCTTTGGTTCCGAACAGACAGTATTCGGGTGGAAGAGGACTTCCTTCAGAATTGCGTCAAATGGTACGAGGCAGAAGTTTATCAGGCTCCCTTTGATGACACTACCCTCCGGGATATAAACCTGTGGGTGGAGGAAAAAACCGAAGGGATGATTCCGGAGATGGTTCAGGAATTGTCCTCGGATACCGTAATGTGTTTGGTCAATGCCCAGGTCTTCGACGGGGAGTGGCAGCGAATCTATTACGACTACCAGGTGGGGGAGGATGCCTTCATCACCGAGGATGGAATCCGACAGGATGCAGAGTTTATGTATTCCGATGAAGACTTCTACTGGGAGGATGACCTCTCTACCGGGGTGATGAAATACTACGATGGGGATGCCTATGCTTTTGTGGGCCTTCTTCCCAAGGAAGGGATCACCCTGGAGGAGTATGTGGATTCTCTTACCGGTGAAAGGCTCCGGGAGATCATTGATGGGTTCCAAAGTGCTGTGGTCAGCACGAAGATTCCCAAGTTCCGGACTGAGACCACAGCTGACTTGAACCAGACCCTCATAGACATGGGCATGAATGACCTTTTCGACCAGTCGTTTGCCGACCTATCTGGAATAGGGCAGACTGAAACCGGGATGCTCTATGTAAATCAGGTCCTTCACAAAACCTTTATTAATGTTGACGAGAAAGGCACTCAAGCGGGGGCAGCCACCATGGTTGCCGCCGGCGAAGGAGCATCGATGATCGAGGACCTCAAAGAGGTTCATTTGGACCGGCCCTTCCTCTACATGATCGTGGACATCCGGAAAGATGTCCCCCTCTTCATTGGCACGCTGTCTCAGATTTCATAATAAAAAATCCGAAAGCCCATTTGGGCTTTCGGATTTTTCGTTTAGCGATAAGTTTTCTTCCGCTCGTCCAGGATCTCCCGGCGGTGGCAGTGGGAGTAGACGATGGGCAGGTCGGGGTATTCGCTCTTGAAACCCTGAAGCAGCACGTCGGGGTTCAGACCGGGGTTCTGTGCCTTCAGAAGAAGGGTCAGGTAGAGGAAGGAACCATCGGCCCGGACCTCTTCCACGGCCTCCACCAGGGGGATCACGTCCACTTCGGTAAAGCCGCTCTTGGCCTTCTTGCTGCGCTTGCGGACGATGAAACTCTCTCGCTTTAGCAGGACCAGGAAGGCCTCAGCGGCCTGGGGAGCCACGGGGGCGTCAAACTCCAGGGTAATGTCATAGCGAACGTAGGACAGCTTCTTAAAGGCCTGTCCGCCCTCGTAGCACTGGAGGACCTTGATGCCGGCAGGGAGGGCATCGGTCATCTTCTGGGGTAGGGTCTCCATGGTGGCGCCGTCCACCAGGCCGAACTCCATGATCTCACAGTCACTGGAGAAGCCCAGAGGCAGAGGCAGGGGGATAGAGACATAGGGATGAGGATGGAAACCGGCAGTGTGGCGGATGGTGATACCCGCCCGCAGGAAGGCACGCTCCATGGTGTGCATCAGATCCAGATGGGAGATGTACTGGGAAGTGCCGGACTTGGTAAAGAGGATTCTCTGATCAGCCATGGCAGACCCCTCCTTCGCACAGTTTGTTGGCCCCGCAGCCGGAGCACTTTTCCCGGCAGTCGGGGGTGATGACACCCTGATAAGCGGCTTCTCGCTCCTTCCACAGGTAGCTTTCCTTCACGCCGTCAGAGATGACCTTCCAGGGCAGGATCTCCTCTTTGCCACGTTCCCGGTTGGCATAGAAGGCGGGATCCAGACCATTGGCTTCGAAAGCATCCATCCAGGTCTGGAAGCTGAAATACTCGCTCCAGGAATCGAACTTGGCGCCGTTCTTCCAAGCGGTTTCGATCACGTCAGCCAGGCGGCGGTCGCCACGGGAGAGGCAAGCCTCCAGATAGCTGGTGTCGGGATCGTGCCAGTTATAGGTGATGGACTTGTTGCGCATGTTATCCCGCAGAAGGGCGACCTTGCGCTTGTACTCCTCCATGGTGTTCTGAGCCTCCCACTGGAAGGGGGTGTGGGACTTGGGCACGAAGCAGGAGGTGGAAACCGTGATGCGGACACCACGGGAGCGGTTGGGGGTGTTGTTCCGCCAGACGTGGTAGACCTTGGTGGCCAGGTCAGCGATGCCCAGCACGTCCTCGTCGGTCTCGGTGGGCAGACCCAGCATGAAGTAGAGCTTCACACTACTCCACCCACCGGCAAAGGCGGTGCGGCAGGTGTTCAGCAGGTCTTCCTCGGTGACGTTCTTGTTGATGGCGTCACGGAGTCGCTGGGAACCGGCCTCGGGGGCAAAGGTCAGACCGCTCTTTCGACCGCCTGCCTGGAGCTTTTCCATGAGTTCCATGGAGAAGTTGTCGGCACGGAGGGAGGGCAGGGAGATGCTGACCTTGTTGGGCTGGCAGTATTCCAGCAGACCGTCGCACAGGGGGAGCAGGTCAGGGTAGTCACTGGAGGAGAGGGACATGAGGGTCATCTCCTGGTAGCCGGAGGCCTTGCAGGCGTCGATGCCCTGCTTCACTAGCAGCTCCTGGCTGCGGTTGCGGACGGGGCGGTAGACGAAACCAGCCTGGCAGAAGCGGCAGCCGCGGATACAGCCGCGGAAGAGCTCCAGCATGACACGGTCATGGGTGATTTCGGTGGAAGGGACAATGGTCTCCACGGGGTAGTAGGACTTGTCCATATCGGTGACCAGCCGCTTGGTGACCTTCTCGGGCGCGCCGTCCTTGGGGGTGATGGCAGAGATCACGCCGTCCTCTCCGTAGGTCACCTCGTACAGGGAGGGGACATAGATGCCGGAGAGCTTGGAAG
This sequence comes from Ruminiclostridium sp., assembly GCA_017547425.1. Taxonomy (GTDB): domain Bacteria; phylum Bacillota; class Clostridia; order Oscillospirales; family Oscillospiraceae; genus Evtepia. The sequence goes on along the minus strand of JAFYPT010000139.1, from coordinate 21,860 downwards.
CTTTCCGCAGGAGTTGATCCTTGGTCCAGTTCTCGGCCTTAGCCTTGCGGTACAGTTCGATGAGTTCCGGCAGGGCATCCTCACCCTCGCCCAGAGAGACCACATCCACGAAGGGGGCCAGGGGTTCGGGGTTATAGACGGAAGTGCCGCCGGCCACCACCAGAGGGGTGATACCGGGGCGGTCAGCACTGCGCAGGGGCAGGCCGGCCAGGTCCAGCATGTTCAGCACGTTGGTGTAGGCCATTTCGTAACCCAGAGAGAAGCCGATGATGTCAAAGTCCTTCACGGGGTCGCCACTTTCCAGGGCGTAGAGGGGAAGGCCTTCCTTCCGCATCTCCTCTTCCATGTCACCCCAGGGGGCGAAGACACGTTCACACCAGACTCCGGGCATGTTGTTCATAACACCGTAGAGGATGCGCATGCCCAGATTGGACATACCGATTTCGTAGGTGTCAGGGAAGCAGAAGGCGAAGCGGCAGTCCACCTCAGCCTTGTCTTTCTGGACGGCTTTGTATTCGCCGCCTACGTAGCGGCCGGGCTTCTGGACCCGGGCCAGGATTTTTTCCAGTTTATGATCCATTGGGACCTCCATTGCAGCAGAGATATCTCTGCGTTTTTTACGATGCATTGAGCGGGGGACAGTCCCCCAGGAAGGTAAGCACCTGCTCTTTCATGTCCTGGGAGAGTTGCTTGTTCAGATAACCCAATCCGAATATGTGGTCTTCTACCATCAACAGGCGGTCGAACCCGGTAACAATCGAATGAACGAATTGTTCATCCTCCGTCCAAGTAATCAACAGGTATCCGCCATTGCTGTGGCCATTTAGACCCGTAGCAGGGAAGGGAGTACGCCAGGTACGGTGGATGGCATAGCCATCCAGAATGTTCTGAAAGGCGTCTCGTTCCTCTGTGCCAGGCTCCAAGCGATATGTAGTGGACACATTGTGCAGGGTGGAGCGGGCCTCACCTTCCACAGGAGGAAGAATATCCAATTCAGTCCAGGTGATGACCAAAGCATTTTCCTCTGGTATCTTGCTGCCCAGAGACATGGGCCATAGGTATATAACCAGGACGAAGAGGACTGTCACAATACCAAACAGCTTTCGATACGTCATGGGAACCTCCAGTCAAGGGGGCATATACTTCTATTCTCCATTATAACACAAAAAGGACTGCTGTGCAGTCCTTTTTTGCAAATCATGCCGATTCGTTGTGCTTTTTGCAGATGGCGTTGTAGAGGATCAAACCGGACATACTGATGAGGAAGGTCACACCAAAGACAATGGCAGCAAAAATATATTGCTCTGTTCCCAGGGCATTGCCTCCAATGGTAGAGGACACGATGGCAGGCAAACGGCCCAGGGTACAGATGACCATAAGAACCGGAAGCTTCATATCCGTCAGGCCCACGAAGTAACACAGCAGGTCTTTGGGGGTGCCCGGGATCATGAAGATCAGAAGGAAGAGAACGGTCCTCTTGGGGGAACTTTTCAGGAATCGAACGGACTCTAACTTTTCCGGGGGATAGAACACGTGGACCAGCCGAATACCAAACCGCCGCACCAGCATGATCACCAGAAAACTGCCGATCATGCCACCGAGGAGGCAGAGGATGGTACCTTCGATGGCCCCGAAGGCATAGCCTCCGGCGATTTCAAGAGGTTCACCCGGAATAATAGCCGCCAAAATCTGCAGGACGACCATGCCGATGAAAATGAGCTGTCCATTCAAACTGCTATCCTGAATTTTTTGACGGAAGACCTCCGGGTCCGAGGCCAGCTGAACCATGGGAATGCCAATCCGCCAGCCAAGGAAGCCGATGACAGCCAGAAAGACCAGCAGAGCAAGGATAGCAAGAGCCTTACGCTTGGATTCATTTGCATGAGGGGTGGTTTCCATGGGAGCGGGTCACCTGCTTTCGGAAGAACTGTTTGGGTCAGGCGTAAGACGAAGGGGATGCCAGACCGGCCAAAGTGGTAATTTTCTTCAGGAGGAGTCGGTTGAATAGCGCGATAACACGGCCTACACCCAGGACACTGAGGATGGTGCCCAGGCCAACGCCTACCAAGTGGCCCACAGCCGTGAAACTGATGACAATGGTAAGCAGGGCGCACAGACCATCCACGCAGTTTTTGACCAGACCGGTCCCCTTTTGGGTAAAGTCCGCAAGGGCCAGGACCACACCGTCGCCGGGGTTGGGAATGATTCGCATATTCATGGAGAGGGCTGCACCAATGCCGGTCAGGACAATGCCCAGGAGCAAGCAAAGAAGTTTCCCTATCAAGGTTCCCCAGAAGGACCCGGAACAATCCGCAGCCAAATCGGGTAGATGGTCATTGAATACATTCAGGAACCGGGTAAAAATCAAGCTGATGGGAATTTGCAGGGCATCCAGAAGCAGAGCGAAGGAGAGTTTCTGGTTCGGAGGTGCAGCCGGGCCAGCGATGCCTTTGTGCCGCAGGATGCGAAGGACCCACTGGATGACCACATAGACCATATAGCTGACCATGGTGGCGTTGCCGAAATTGAACCCCCAGATGGCATAGAAACTGTAGGGGATGGAGGTCAGGGGTGAGACACCAAGCCCTGCTTTGGTGGTCAGGGTAATGCCAAGAGACAGGACCAACAGGCCTACGATATAAAACAGACATCGGAAGCCGCGGGATTTGGAATTTTTTGAGGTAACAAGAGGATGAGACAAGGGGATCGACTTCTTTCTATGGTCTGATTATTGAATCACATTCGCTTTTTTACCTGGGCCCAAGTTTCTTTGGTGAGGAAGCTGCCTTCGGCATTGGCCTCCATTTCCAGGAACCGGGCATAGGGGATGGCGAAGGAGAGGAGGTTTTTGTCAAAGTGGGCACGAGCGGAGGGGTCGGTGATTCCGATGGTACACCGTTTGCTTCCGGCTTCGCTGTCCATCATGGGAAAAAGAATGGACTGGGCACAGCCAGAGCCAAACCGGGTCACTACCGTGTCTTGGGTGGGCTGGTCGTAGTGGGCCAGGGTACACAGACCGGAGAGCTGGTCAGGGTTCACCAAAAAAACCACGGTAACGGGAGTTTCCTCTTCTGTGACCTGATCCAGAGGTTTCAAAACCAGACAGGACTTGGGCTGAGGTTCCGGCATGCCCTGTACGAAGTCCAGGGCCAACGCAGGGGTCTTCTTATAAAACTCACCAGGCATGGGACCACCGGTGGACAGGAAGTTCACGATGGGACCGGGCTGCATCTGGGCAAACCCCAGACCCACTTTGGCACCGTTGCATCCGGTGGTACAGTCCGTAAAGACGGCGGTTTTTCCTTTGGAAGCGGCGGTGAGCATGCCAATCATACAGCCACTGGTGGCGCCTTCCTTAAACTGCAGGGCGCCGTCCGGCATAGCATCCGTTTTGATGACGGCTACAGGTTGGGTATCCAAGCAAATGAGCTCTCGAATCTTACTGTTCATGGGGCACCTCCAAGTTGCTTTCTTTGCCTTGATTGTATCTTCATCTGGGGAATTCGTCAAGATTTTCAAAAAAGGTGTCCCTCCCGAAGGACTCGGGAGGGACACAACTCAATGGGGATGAAGTTTTTCTGCTGTAATGGCTATCTGTTCCGGGGTAGGCTGCCAATCATAATGAATCTCCAACAGGGTATCTTCCCAGAAAATCAGGTATTCTTCCATGGAATCCGCACCATAGCAGAGTTGATAGGCTTCCTCTGCCTTCCAAGGGGAGGGGTCCACCGGGACAAATTGGTAGTGGTAGTCGGTATATTCGTTGCGGTACTCGTACTGGGTCAAAAGTTCCTTGCGGAAGATATCATACAAAGGCGAGAACTTTACTTCGATGAGGGTGTATGTCAGGTCGGGGGGATCCAAATTGTCCAGGGTAGGGGACTGGTCTGCTTCCAGCTTGTAGGCCAGGAAAGAGCTTTTTTCCTCGGCATAGTAGGAATAGCGGGCATCTTCCTCTATTTCCGTCAGGTCTTCTACAGTCAGAGGGAGTTCGTCCTGGTAGATGCGGAAGGTGGAGCCTTTGAACGTATAGGTTTCTACATCGGAGTTGTCGTTGAATAGAGTGGTCAGGTCAGCGCGCATGATGGCTGCCACCAACAGGGCCATGAGGCCGAAGGCCAGAACAAAGCAAGCGGTGAAGGTCACGATTCGATTCACGTTGGTGCGGACCTGCTTCTTCTTCAGGAAGGATTTCAGCAAGAAGACCAGAACAAACAGCAGGGTCATATAGCCGAAGGAGAGGAGTGCTACAATCAGGTTGGAACCACCCCCCAGAGACAGGAACCAGAAGAAAAGGAAGATGGCTAGAATCACGAGCACAGCAATTTGAAGTGGCCGTGTGCTTCGTGTGGGGAGAAGAATGCCTTCCTCCCAAGCAGCCGTTTTTGATTTCTTATGCCATCGGAGATAGGAAATGATTTCCGTCGAGGTCAGGATAATGACCAGAGACCATGGAACAAGGGAAGCCCAGGTGTAGTTGTTGAACAGGGCATAGAGGGGATTGGAGATCATCTGCCACAGGGCCATTCCAAATTGGAACAAGCCGCAAAGAAGGAGGACCAGATTGGCGGGCAGGAAGTTCCGCTTCATGGCCCTGTGAATGTTTTCTACCTGAAGGACAGGGTCTGTCTCGATGGGGACCGGGTTGGGGCCTTCATTGTAAAAGACCTGCATCTGGGCAGAGAGACCGGCCAGTTTCCAGCCACTCTGGGCACAGTAGTCCACAAAGGTCTGCTGACTTTCCGAAGGCTTAGGGTCGAAGTCGGAGGCTTTGGGGAAGTAGGTCACAGCAAACCGGATGGCAGCCGGTTCGATTTTGCGGTAGCACCACAAGCCGTTGGAGATCTTCTCCAGAAGCCATCCTTTGGCGGCCATCTCTTCCAGGTGCCTGGCCACACCGGTGTGGTCATAAAAGGAAATGATTTCAAGTCGTCTTTTCTTATCCTTCATGGTGCCTCCTCCTTTCCAAAGAAACGACGGTAATCCTGGGCCTGCTGGCAGAGCCTCTTGTATTCGGAATCCAAGGTAGAAGCCCCTTTTTCCGTTAATATATAACTTCTCCGGCGGCCTTCCACCTTGGTTTCCCGAATCATACCGGCTGTCTGAAATTGTTCCAAAAGGTTATACAGGGTACCAGGGCCGATGGAGACCCGTCCGTCGGTGATAGTTTTCACCTGCTCCATGATGTCCATGCCGCAGTATTCCGTGCGCAGACACAGCAGGACATAGAACATCTGCTCGGTGAGGGTGCGGAATTTTTCTCTGGCCATAGACACCATCCTTTCTATATCGAATATCGTTATTATCTGTCTCAATTATATTATCGAATATCGCTAATGTCAAGAAAAAAGCACCACCGGAACCATTCCGGTGGTACTTTAAAACTATTGTATTTACATCAGACCAAAGAAGGTCAGAACGCCAACCACAAACAGGATAACAACGATGACGGGCAGGACATAGGTGATGTAGCCACGCATCCAGTTCTGCATCTTCAGACCAGTGCCGGAGTTGGCCTCTGCCATCAGGTTCTTCCAGCCCCAACCCTTCTTGGTGGTGGCGAACAGAACGAAGCAGACAGAACCCAGAGGCAGCAGGACGTTGCTGACGATGAAGTCTTCCAGATCCATCAGGTTGGTGGAGCCGCCCAGAGGATGAATGTCGGACAGGACATTGAAGCCCAAGATGCAGGGCAGGCAGAGGAACAGGAAGGCAACGCAGTTGATGGCGCAAGCCTTCTTACGGGTCCAGCCCCACAGGTCCATGCAGCAGGCGATGATGTTCTCAAAGACCGCAAAAACGGTGGACATGGCAGCAAAGACCATGAACAGGAAGAACAGAGCACCCCAGACATTACCCATGGGCATATTGTTGAACACGTTGGGCAGGGTAACGAAAATCAGGCCAGGGCCTGCACCCACTTCCACATCATAGGTGAAGCAGGCGGGGAAGATGATGAGGCCGGCAGTCAGAGCCACGAAGGTGTCCAGCAGGACCACGTTCACGGACTCGCCCAGCAGGGAGCGCTTCTTATCCAGATAACTGCCAAAGATGGCCATGGAGCCGATACCAAGGCTCAGAGTGAAGAAGGCCTGGTTCATCGCACCGACGATGACGTTGCCAATGCCAATTTCCTGCATCTTGCCCAGGTCAGGCTTCAGATAGAAGGACAGACCTTCCTTGGCACCGTCCATGGTGAAGCTCTGGATGGCCAGAATGACCATGATGGCCAGCAGGGCCAGCATCATGAACTTGGTGACGCGTTCCAGACCGCCCTGAAGGCTGAAGGAACACACCAGGAAGCCAACTACAATGACGATGGCGGTGTAGATGTACATGGTGACAGGGTCACCGGTCAGAGCACCAAAGGCGGCGCCGACTTCGTCGGGGGTCATGCTGCTGTAGGTACCCTTTGCAGTGTTCACGAAGTAGGTGATCATCCAGCCAGCCACTGCAGTGTAGAACATCATGAGCACATAGTTGCCGAACATAGCGGCTTTGCCATGATAGTGCCATTTGGATCCCGCAGGTGCCAACTGCTGGTACAGCATAACGGGACTCTTCTGGGCGGCACGACCCAGAGAAAATTCGATGGTCAGAACAGGAAGACCCATAACCACCAGGAAGAACAGGTAGATCAGCACGAATGCGCCGCCACCATACTGGCCGGCCATGTAGGGGAACTTCCAAACGTTGCCCACACCGATGGCACAGCCTGCGCTCAGCAGAATAAAGCCGAGGCGACTGCCTAATTGTTCTCTTGCCATATTCTCTTTCTCCAATGATAAAAATGATTTCTCGCTGCTTGTTCACAGCTTTAAAGATTCTATCGCATTTTTCAGATAAATGCAATAACATAATATAAAAATTATGAACAAACAATCCTTATCACTTATCCGAGGCCGACGACAAGCCCGATGAGACGGACAACCAAGGCAACCACCCAGGCAATCGCACATTGGGCAACCACCACGAAGACAGCCCATTTTCCGCCCAGCTCCTGCTTGACGGAAGCAATGGCGGCCACACAGGGGGTGTAGAGCAGGCAGAAGACCAGCAGGCAGAGAGCCGCCAGGGGAGAGATGGCGGTCAGCAGAGCCTGGGTGGAGCCGAAGAGGACGGTGATGGTGGAGACCACGCTCTCCTTGGCCATGAAACCGGCGATGAGGGCAGTGGAGATCCGCCAGTCCCCGAAGCCCAGAGGGGTGAACACCGGGGCGATGAGACCGGCCACCATGGCCAGCATGCTGTTCTGGGAGTCGCTGACCATGTTCAGCTGGAAGTCAAAGCTCTGGAGGAACCAGATGACGATGGTGGCCAGGAAGATGACAGTGAAGGCACGCTGGAGGAAGTCTTTGGCCTTGTCCCACAGCAGATGGGCCACGTTCTTGGCACCGGGCATCCGGTAGTTGGGCAGCTCCATGACGAAAGGCACGGCCTCACCCCGGAACATGGTGTTCTTGGACAGAAGGGCCACCAGGATGCCCACCAGTATCCCCAGGAAGTACAGGCCCACCATGATGAGGCCGCCGTGGCCCGGGAAGAAGGCAGCGGTGAGGAAGCCGTAAATGGGCAGCTTGGCAGAGCAGCTCATGAAGGGGGTGAGCATGATGGTCATCTTGCGGTCCCGCTCGGAGGGCAGGGTCCGGCTGGCCATGACACCGGGGACGGTACAGCCGAAGCCAATAAGCATGGGGACGATGCTCCGCCCGGAGAGGCCGATCTTTCGTAGAAGCTTATCCATCACGAAGGCCACACGGGCCATATATCCGCTGTCCTCCAGGAGGGACAGGAAGAAGAACAACACCACGATGACCGGGACAAAGCTCAGCACGCTGCCCACACCGTTGAAGACGCCGTCAATCACCAGGGAGTGGAGGGCATCGTTCACATTCCAGGCGGTAAAGGCGTTGTCCACCGCCTCGGTGAGCCATCCGATGCCCGTTTCCAGAAGTCCCTGGAGCCAGGCACCCACCACATTGAAGGTCAGCCAGAAGATCACAGCCATGATGCCCACGAAAGCGGGAATGGCCGTGTACTTGCCAGTGAGGAACTTGTCTAGCTTCCGGCTCCGCTCGTGCTCCTTGCTCTCTCGGGGTTTCACCACGGTCTGACGGCAGAGCTTCTGGATGAAGGCAAAGCGCATGTCCGCCATGGCGGCAGAGCGGTCCAGACCGCGTTCCTCCTCCATCTGGCAGATGATGTGCTCCAGCATCTCTTTTTCGTTCTGGGAAAGATGAAGAGCATCCAGGACCATGGTGTCTCCCTCTACCAGCTTGCTGGCAGCGAAACGTACCGGGATACCAGCAGCGGCAGCATGGTCCTCAATGAGGTGCATGATGCCATGGAGACAGCGATGAACAGCGCCGCCGTGGTCGTTCTTGTCACAGAAGTCGGTGCGGCCGGGACGTTCCTGATACTGGGCCACATGGACAGCGTGGCTCACCAGCTCGGCCACCCCTTCGTTCTTGGCTGCCACGATGGGAACCACGGGAATGCCCAGGAGCTCCTCCATCTCATTGATGTGGATGGAACCGCCGTTGCCCCGGACCTCGTCCATCATGTTCAGGGCCAGGACCATGGGGATGTCCAGCTCCATGAGCTGCATGGTCAGGTAGAGATTTCGCTCAATGTTGGTGGCATCCACGATGTTGATGATGCCAGTGGGCTTTTCGTCCAGAATGAACTGGCGGGAGACAATCTCCTCGCTGGTATAGGGGGAGAGGGAGTAGATACCCGGCAGGTCGGTGACCTCGGTGTTGTCATACCCCCGAATGGCACCGCTCTTCCGGTCCACTGTGACACCGGGGAAGTTACCCACATGCTGCTTGGAGCCGGTGAGCTGGTTGAAGAGGGTGGTTTTGCCGCAGTTCTGGTTCCCGGCCAGTGCAAAGGTCAGCAGACTGCCCTCAGACAGGGGGTTCTCGTCGGCCTTTACGTGGAACTTGCCGCCCTCACCCAGGCCGGGATGGGCCCGGTTATCCGGAGTGGTGGGGCCAAAGAAGATAGGGCCGTGTTCTTTGGTGTACTCCATCGGCGTGACCTGGATCTTTTGGGCATCCGCCAGGCGGAGGGTCAGTTCATACCCGTGGATACGAAGCTCCATGGGGTCGCCCATAGGAGCGTATTTCATCAGGGTGACCTCCGCGCCGGGAATCACACCCATATCGAGAAAATGCTGTCGCAGGGAACCCTCGCCGCCCACGGCTGTGATAACGGCAGAGGCACCCAGCTCCAGATTATTTAGAGTCATAGCGGGGTATCCTTTCCAAAGTAATTGAGTCCATATAAACTCAATGTATATCATAGGGTTTTCACGTGTGTTTGTCAAGGTTAGCAGAGGGAAACAGCTTGGAAAGAACGAAAAACCCCATCTGCCATATAGAATGAATGACAGATGGGGATACTCATCAGGCTTTGATGGCCCAGCGCATCTTGGTGGATTTGGCTCTGGGGTTCTGGAAACACTCCTCGGCAGAGGGGCGGATGACGTCCTTGGCGGCGTCGCTGTAGACACCATCCTTCTGAAGCTGCTTGAAGGACTTCTTTACCAGACGGTCTTCGCCGGAGTGGAAGGTGAGGACCGCAACCTTGCCGCCGGGTTTCAGGACAGAGGGCAGTTTTTCCAGGAAGGAGTAGAGGACCTCGAACTCACTATTCACATCGATGCGAAGAGCCTGGAAAGTCCGCTGGCAGGACTTCTTCACAGCTTCCTTTTTCTCCCTGGCAGGCAGGAAGGAGAGGGCCTGCTCGATGACGTCAGCCAGCTGTCGGGTGGTCTCGATGGTCCCCTTCTTCTTGAACACGGTGATGATGGCCTTGGCGATCTGCTCGGCATAGGGTTCGTCAGAGTTTTCCACCAGCATGGCGGCCAGCTCCTCCCGGTCCAGCTCCCGGAGCCTCTGGGCGGCGGTGACACCGGTGGTGGGGTCCAGACGAAGGTCCAGAGGACCGTCGTACTTGAAGGTGAACCCACGCTCGGGGTTGTCAATCTGCATAGAGGAGACGCCCAAGTCGGCCAGAATGAAGTCGAACTTCTGGTCGGGAGCCACCTGGTCCAGGTCAGCAAAATTCATCCGACGGATGGTGAGGATCTCAGGACCAAAGCCAAGGGACTCCAGACGGGCCCGGGTCTTTTCGGACTCGATGGGATCCACATCGGTGGCATACATGTGCCCCTGACCCTGGAGCTTTTCCAGCATCCGGCGAGTGTGGCCGCCGTAGCCCAGGGTGGCGTCCAGGCCGATCTGGCCGGGCTGGATGTTCAGGAATTCCAGGATCTCATTGACCATGATGGAAATGTGCATCCCGGCGGGAGTCTTGCCGCTCTGGATGATCTTGGCCACATCGTCCTGGTACTTTTCAGGGTTCAGCTCTTTATATTTTTCCCGGTAATTGCGGGGGTGAGTGCCTTTATAGCGAACACGGCGCTTGTGCTCCTGTTCCATGGGAGATCAACTCCTTTACTAAATTCCATGGGTATTGTATCGTGAAATCCCTTCGGATGCAACACCCTAAATGAAACGGTCTTATTGACGGACTTACTTGACAAAGTTTTCCGACCTAGTAAAATGAAATCAATCATACTATACGTTCTCCAGGTGAAACATGAAGGATCATAAACAACGATTGGGAAGTGAAAAGATCAGTTCCCTTTTATGGAAGATGGCATTGCCTACAGTGGCTGCTCAACTCATCAATATGCTCTACAATATGGTAGACCGCATTTATATTGGCCATATGGCTGTGGATGGAGACTTGGCCCTTACAGGTGTCGGTATTTGCCTGCCTGTTATTCTGTTCATTTCTGCCTTTGCATACCTCATAAGTGCCGGTGGTGCCCCTCGTGCCTCCATCGCCATGGGGCGCGGGGACACGAAGGCATCGGAAAAAATCATGGGCGGCTGTCTGACCCTTCAAGTGGTGACCTCTTTAGGGCTGACCGCGATTCTGCTTCTTTGGAATCGTGATCTTCTTTTGGCTTTTGGCGGCAGCGAAAACACCATCGAGTATGCCGTGGCCTATATGAACATCTATGCAGTTGGCACCCTTTTTGTCCAGCTAACCCTGGGAATGAATGCTTATATCACGGCCCAGGGCTTTGCGAAAACCAGTATGTACACCGTTCTTATCGGCGCTGTCTGTAATATTATTCTGGACCCGATTTTGATCTTTGGCCTGGACATGGGTGTCCGGGGAGCCGCTCTGGCAACTGTCATTTCTCAGGGTATTTCCTGTGGTTGGGTCATGGCCTTCCTTTTTGGAAAAAAGACTATCTGGCGGGTGCGAAAGGAATACCTCCAGCTTGACTGGAAGCTTTTGGCCCCTTGTTTGGCCTTGGGCCTGTCTCCCTTCATCATGCAATCCAGTGAGAGTGTGGTCTTTGTTTGCTTCAATGCATCCCTGCTGAAATACGGTGGGGATGTGGCGGTAGGGGCTATGACCATCCTGACCAGTGTGATGCAATTTGCGCTGCTTCCTCTGCAGGGCCTGGGACAGGGTGCTCAACCCATCACCAGCTTTAACTACGGAGCGGGGAATGTCCAGCGGGTAAAAGAAACCGTGTTTCTGCTTCTAAAGGTCAGCGTCGCCTATGCATTCGTCCTTTGGCTTCTGGTGCTGCTCTTCCCGGAGCTTTTTGCGGCAATGTTCACCCCAGACCCAGAGCTTTTGGCCTTTGCCAGCCGGGTACTTCCGGTGTACTGTGGGGCCATCGTGATTTTTGGCATCCAGACGGCCTGCCAACTGACCTTTGTCGCCCTTGGGTATGCTGGCTCTTCCATCCTGGTGGCTGTGGTGCGGAAATTTGTTCTCCTGCTGCCGCTTATCTATTTGATGCCTCAGTTGGTAGAGAATCAAACCCTGGGTGTTTATATGGCCGAACCTGTGGCAGACGTGATGGCTGTGATTTTTACGGTGGTTCTGTTCTCTGCTCGGTTCCGAAAAGCTCTCAACGCCATGAATCATCCAAAGAAAGGAAGTGTATGATCGATGCAGATGGTATACCCGGACTATTATCCTTCATTTTCCTGCATTGCTGACCGCTGCAAGCATAGCTGCTGCATCGGTTGGGAAATCGACATTGACCCGGAATCTCTGGCCCGGTTTCAAGCCATAGAGGGACCCATGGGCCAGCGACTCAAAGAATCCATTTCCTTGGAGGAAACACCCCATTTCATCCTGGGAGAAGGGGAGAGGTGTCCCTTTCTGAATGAGAAGGGGCTGTGCGATTTGATCCTCCACGGTGGAGAAGAAATTCTCTGTCAAATTTGCACTGACCATCCCAGATATCGCAGTTTCCTGCCTGGAAGAACGGAAATTGGTGTGGGTCTCTGCTGTGAAGCGGCCGGACAATTGATCCTGTCCCAAAAGGAACCGGTCAAGCTCTGTGTATCCGGAACCGCAGAGGAACCCGACGCAGAGGCCGAACTTCTGGTTGCTCTTCGTCAGGAGGCTCTGGACATTGCTCAGGACAGGACACGCTCTTTGACGGAACGGGAAAGTGCCCTGTTGGAGCGATTCCAGGGATGGATTCCAGACCTGTCTCCAGTTCAGTGGGCCGAGGTTTACCTGGACCTGGAACGATTGGAAGAAACCTGGACGGAAGTCCTGGAAAACCTGCGAAATCAGGGAGAGTACATTGACCGGGAAGGCTTCGCCCGGTATATGAAGGGCAGGGAAACCGAGTATGAGCAACTGTTGGTCTACTTCCTGTACCGTCATTTCCTCACTGCTTACGAGGATGGAGACGTGGGAAGCAAGGTCTCTTTTAGCGTTCTCAGCACTCGGATGCTGTTCCTTCTGGGGGCTCTCTGCTGGACACAAACCGGCGTGTTTACTCTGGCAGATCAGGTGGAGCTTGCCCGGCAGTATTCCGCAGAGATCGAGTATTCCCAGGACAATCTGGATGCCCTGTTCACCATGCTGATGTAAGGAGGGTTGTTGTGCAGATCATCATTTCACCGGCGAAAAAGATGCGGGTCGATACGGACAGCTTTGCCTGGAAGGACCTTCCTGCCTTTCTCCCTCAAACCCAGGTACTGTTTGACCGATTGAAAGAACTCTCGTACGACGAACTGAAAACCCTCTGGAAGTGCAACGATAAAATTGCTGCCCAGAATATCCAGCGAATCCAGACGTTCGAGCTGGATCGAACCCTGACACCTGCCGTGATGGCTTATGAGGGGATTCAGTATCAATACATGGCTCCGGGGGTACTCTCCCAGGATGCGCTTGTCTATCTGCAAGACCATCTGCGCATCCTTTCCGGTTTTTATGGTTTGCTCCGTCCCTTCGATGGAGTGATTCCTTATCGTCTGGAGATGCAGGCCAAGTTGGCGGTGGGAGAAACCAAAGATTTGTATGCCTTTTGGGGTGATTCCCTGGCCAAAGCGTTTTGGTCTGAGACGGATATGGTCATCAATCTGGCCTCCAAGGAGTATAGCCAGTGTGTGTCCAAGTATGTGCCAGAGGGAAAACTCTTCTTGACCTGTACGTTCGGCGAACGGAAGGGCGATAAAATCATCGAGAAGGGGACCATGTGCAAGATGGCCCGGGGAGAGATGGTCCGATTCATGGCAGAGACTCGAGCGGAGCACCCCGAACAGCTGAAGTCCTTTGACCGGATGGGTTATCGCTATTCGGCAGAGGATTCTACCGACACCAATTACGTTTTCATCAAGGAGGAGTAACCCATGCTGGAAGTTGGACAAAAAGCCCCTGATTTTACCTTGCTGGACAAGAACGGCAATCCGGTAAGCCTGACAGATTTCCAGGGTAAAAAGGTGGTCCTGTATTTCTACTCCAAGGACAACACCTCCGGCTGCACCAAGCAGGCCTGTGCCTTCAGCCTGGCCTATCTCCAGTTCAAGTCCATGAACGCGGAGGTCATTGGCATCAGCAAGGATTCCGTGGCTTCCCACGAAAAATTTGCCACCAAGCACAACCTTCCCTTTGTGCTCCTGTCTGACCCGGAGTTCCAGGTCCTCCAGGCCTATGATGTTTGGAAGGAGAAGAAGTCCTCCGGCAAGGTGACCATGGGGACCGTGCGCACCACCTATATCATCAACGAAGAGGGCATCATCGAAAAAGTCATGCCCAAAGTCAAGCCGGACACCAACGCAGAAGAGGTGCTGGCCTATCTGAACGAGAGCAAAACCTAACGCAAAAAGGAAGGGAGTGTTGATTCCCTTCCTTTTTTGGTATCCTGTTTTCTTGTTATGACACCGGTATCATCGTCCCATCGGCCAAGAGAATGTGGTCCAGTTCCTCAAAGATCAAGGGGGACTCGGCTTTCAGCTCCTGATAACGCCGCATCTGGGTGCCGTAGGGCAGGAGCTGGATGCGGCTGCCGTCCTTCCGGACCGCAAAGACCTGGTTGTCACTGGTGGCAAACTGGGGATACTCGACCCCTTCACTGGAAAGGGTGACACTGAGAGGCCGCAGAATGACCGAGGTGAGGGTCACATCCACCACCTCATAGATGCCTCCCTTTTCCCGTTGATAGACCGAGGCCTGGGTGGTGATGGGTTTGTTGAGTATTTCTCTCTTGGAGGTATCTCCGTTGAGGGTCAGATCAAACTCCCACACACCCCTGGCCGGGATAGTTGTTATCCAAAGTCGTTCAGCTTCTTCGGGTGTGAGCATGATGCCGTCCTGGCCCTGGTACTTGGTGTCCAGCAGATGCTGATAGTAGTCGGTGTCTCTGGACTGCAGTTGGATATTCTCGATGCGGATGTGATAGACTGCTTTGGGGCCGAAGGGGTCCACCAGACCACCGGTTTTGACAGGGTCTATCTGGATCACATAGTTTTTGGTGTGTTCCAGGCCGTCTCCGTCCTCCACCCAGTCCATGTGCAGGCTGTCCCAGTCCACTCCCCTGGTGCAGGTAAGAACATCGGCCATGTTCTCGTTTCCTGGACCCAGGATATCCAGCCGCTCATTTTCTTCCATCCTGGTCTCCAGACTGGTCCCCTCGGGAGCGGTGACACCCAGGATAATATAGGCGGTGGTGCCATCATTCAGGGCCGAGCGGAGTTCAATGGTCCAGCCGTCGTGGGTCTGTGCCTGTCCAAGAATATGCTCAGATTGCTGCAGATAGGCCATCTGCCCTTGGGTGAGGGACTGGCCGGTGGACTCCCGGAAGAATCCGCTGAACCAGCCGTGACCGTAGGCCACAGCACTGCCCACCAATCCTGCCAGAAGAAGGACAGCGATGAGCGCGGCGGTCAGCAGAGGTCTTAGTCTGCGCCACTGGGCGGGAAATGCCTCAAATTCGGCCTGCTCCACCAGGTCATCCCCAATGTGCTCCAGGGCCAGAAAAATATCGTTTCCGTTCATACTATGATCCCCTCCTGTTCCAGGTGTGTCCGGAGCTTGGTGCGGGTCCGGTTCAGCCGCATAAGAACGGCACTCTCACTGAGTTGATAGCGGGAAGCGATCTCACCGATGGAGTCCCCGAACCAGTACCGCCGCAGGAAGACGATGCGGTTATCCGGGGACAAGGTTCGCAGGAAGGCATCCAGGATCTGGCCCAGTTCCAGGGAATCCATGTCCCGGGTCCCGTCCGGGATGCACAGTTCCAGTTCTTGGGTGATGCTCACCACCTGGGCTTTGCGCTTGGCGGCGTTGTTCCATTCCAGCCGTTTCAGGGCAAAATTGCGGCAGATTTTTGCCAGATAGGCGAAGAAGTACCGAGGTCGCTGGGGCGGAATGGTCTCCCAGGCCCGGAGATAGGTGTCGCTGACGCTCTCTTCTGCATCCTGGTGATTCTCCAGAATATGATTGGCCGTGGCAAAGAGTCGATGGCCATAGGCCTCTTCCGTGTGTTGAATGGCAGCCTCATCCCGGGCGAAGAACAATTCTATGATATTGTGGTCGTTCATGGGCTTCACCTCGCATTTGTTTGTCTCTCACCCTATTAGACCGAAATTAAGGCGGGAACCTCACAGCATTTTGAAAAATTTTAAGAACATACATGGAAAGACCCTGCATCCGGGGATGCAGGGTCTTAACGATCACATCAGGGGTGCAATGGCTTTCATGACGATGCCGGTCACTCTGCGGGTGAGAGGTTCCTTGCGGATGGTCTCCCTGGTGACCGGTCGGCACTGGGCCAGGGTCTTTTGAAAATCCTTCTCAATGGTAGGGATGCAGTCGCTCTTGTACAGGTAGGCGGCACATTCGAAGTGGTGATACAGACTGCGGTAGTCCAGGTTGATGGTGCCCACCACGGCCTTGCAGTCGTCGCTGACAAAGACCTTGGCATGAACGAAGCCGGGGGTGTACTCATAGATCTTCACGCCGGAGGCCATCAGGGAGGCGTAGTGGGTCTTGGCCAGGGCGTAGGGGATCTTCTTATCCGGGATGCCGGGCAGGATCAGGGAGACATCCACCCCCCGCTCTGCGGCAAACTTCAGCGCAGTTTCCAGTTCGCCGTCCAGAATGAGATAGGGGGACATGATGTGCACATACTGCTGAGCTCGGTTCAGAATGTCCATGTATACCCGTTCGCCCACTTTGTCATCGTCCAGGGGACAGTCGGCGTAGGGAATGACATATCCATTGGCCTCTGCTATGGGGTAGGTATGGGCAGACAAATACTTGCTGTATACAGGATTCTTCTCATAGCTGTTCCAGAGCTGCAGGAACATCAGGGTAAAACTCCGTGCGGCATCACCCTGGAGCATGACGGCAGTGTCCTTCCAGTGGCCGAAGCGATGGATGTGATTGATGTACTCGTCGGCCAGGTTGATGCCGCCGGTAAAGGCGGTGTGGCCGTCGATTACCAGGATCTTCCGGTGGTCCCGGTAGTTGTAGTGGGTGGACAGGAAGGGGCGGGCAGGGGAGAAGACCTTGCACTGGATGCCCTGGTCTCTGAGTAGCTTGGGATAGCTGTGGGGAAGGGTGCTGAACTCACAGCTGCCGTCATACATGACTCGGACCTCTACACCCTCCTTGGCTTTCCGGGCCAGGATATCCAGGATGCTGCCCCACATGAGGCCCTCATCAATGATGAAGTATTCCAGGAAGATGAACTTTTCCGCCCGTTCCAGCTGGTTGAGAAGCTCGATCAGCTTATCTGCGCCTGAGGGGAAATAGGTCACATGGGTGTTTTTGAACACGGGATGGCATCCGCTCCGGCTGAGGTATTGGGCCAGAGCCGCCGTTTCGGGGCTATCCTCGGTGATCTCCGCCATGATTACGGGATCCTGGGAGATGGAGTCCCGGGTACTGTCGATGGTGCGGGCGACTGCCTTTTTCAGGGTGCGGTGACCCACATCCATCTGGGTATAGATCAGAAGGAGGGCACCGAAAATCGGGACCACCGCAATGATAATGAGCCATGTGATCTTGGCTGATGGATCGATGGATCTGTTAAGCAGATAAAAGACCGTGATCACAGAGATCACGATCATACCCGTGTAGAGCTGTGGGACGTACTCGCTGAACCGCTGATACACCACAACAAGCAGGGCGATCTGGATCAGCAGCATCAGAACGATGATACCGGTGCGGCCAAACAGAGCCTTCAGCAGGCCCTTGTGCCCTTTTTCCAGCAGAGACATCTCCATCACACCATTTTCTAAGGATGGCCGTTCCATGGCCTGCACCTCCTTTTCGTTTCTGAGTTATTCGCAGGATATCGTTCAACACACTGTATAAATCTATTAAATATGAGGGTAACACAAAAGAAGTGCCTTCGCAACCCTTTTTGGGAAAAATGTTCGAACCGGGGCCATATTTTGGTTGAAAGTATCACAATTCCCGGTATAATAGGAAGAAAGAAGGATAAATCTTCCGCAATCTGGAGCGGATCAAAACCATTGACGATTGAGAGGTAACCCTATGGTACAGCCCATTATGAGAGATGAAACCTTCCTGGCGATCCCTTCTGAGCCTGCCACCAAGGAGGATCTGCAGGTAGCCCAGGATCTTTTAGATACCCTTACCGCCCACGCCGAAGGATGCGTTGGCATGGCAGCCAACATGATCGGTGTGTCCAAGCGCATCATTGCCTTTGACAACGAAGGGACCTATATGGTCATGTTCAACCCCGAGATCGTCAAGGCTTCCGACCGCTACGAGACCGAGGAAGGCTGCCTGTCCCTGGTGGGAAGACGGAAGACAAAACGCTATCAGTCCATCAAGGTCAAGTATCAGAATGCCGACTTCCAGACCCGGTTCAAGACCTACACTGGCTGGACGGCTCAGATCATCCAGCATGAGATCGACCACTGCAATGGCATCATTATCTGAAAAGGAGAGCTGACCCATGGAAAGCCTGAAAGGAAAATGCATCGTCCTTGGCATCTCCGGCGGCATCGCCGCCTATAAGATGGCCAACGTGGCCAGCGCTCTGCGGAAGGCCGGGGCAGACGTTCACGTTGTGATGACGGAAAATGCCACCCAGTTCATCACCCCTCTGACCTTTGAGACCTTGACCAACAACCGCTGTGTGGTGGACACTTTCGCCCGGGATTTTCAATACGATGTGACCCACATCTCCCTGGCGAAAATGGCCGACCTGATCCTCATTGCACCCGCTACCGCCAACATTATCGCCAAACTGGCTCACGGCATTGCAGACGATATGCTCACCACAGTGACCCTGGCGGCCCGGTGCAAAAAGCTGGTAGCCCCCGCCATGAACACCGCTATGCTGGAGAATCCCATCACCCAGGACAACATCCGCACCCTGGAAAAGTATGGCTTCGAGATCATCCAGCCTGCCAGCGGACTGCTGGCCTGCCAGGATGTGGGCAGCGGAAAACTGCCGGAGCCGGAAGTTTTGGAGGACCACATTCTCCGCCACCTGGCCCGGAGAAAGGACCTGCAGGGCGTGCGGGTCACGGTGACAGCCGGTCCTACTCAGGAAGCTCTGGACCCGGTCCGCTTCATCACCAACCACAGTACCGGTCGGATGGGCTACGCCATTGCCAGGGAGGCCATGCTGCGGGGCGCCCAGGTCACTTTGATTTCCGGCCCCGTGGATCTGGATCTCGTTCCTTTTGTGGAAACCCGTCCGGTCACTACAGCGGCAGATATGCTCTACGCTATTCAGGATACCCTGCCCAAGACGGATATACTCATCAAAGCGGCAGCGGTAGCCGATTATCGACCTGTAACTGTAGCCAGCGATAAGATCAAAAAGAAGGAAGGGGATGCATCCATCCCCCTGGAACGTACCACCGATATCCTGGGCTGGGTGGCAGAGAACCGACATCCTGGTCTGTATGTCTGCGGCTTTTCCATGGAGACCCAGAACATGGTGGAGAACTCCAAGGCCAAGCTGGAGCGGAAGCACCTGGACATGATCGTTGCCAACAACCTGAAGGTGGCCGGCGCCGGTTTTGGCGGCACCACCAACGTAGTCACCATCATCACCGAGAAGGACATCAAGGAACTGCCCCTCATGGGCAAGGACGAGGTAGCGGCCTATCTGCTGGATGAGATCCAGCGCCGCAGATACCCATATAACTTTAACCTTTGATATGAAAACGCCCTGCTTGCTGGTGCAAGCAGGGCGTTGGTATGTTTACAGGATGGATGCCATGGGGACCAGGATGACGAGACCAATGATATTTACGAGGGTGAAAACCACCAGGTAGCGCATGGGCTTGGCATCGGGTAAGGCCGCATAATACTGGAAGGAAATCAGACTGGCCAGAGAGGCAATCAGGGTGCCCAGACCACCGATGTTGGTGCCGGCTAGCATACCCTGCCAGTCGTGGGTAAAGTCGGCCAGGAGGACGGATGCGGGGACATTGCTGATGAACTGACTGGCCAGGAGGGAAGCCAGGAAGGCGCTGCGCTCCATGAGGGCGGTGAGAAGCTCACGGACCTGCTCAATGGCGCCAATGTTTCCGGCGAAGATGAAGAAGCAGACAAAGGTCAGCAGCAGTCCGTAGTTTACCTTGCCCAGCATGGACTTGTCCACAGCGAAGAAGACCAGGACCACGATGAGGGTCAGGGCTTCGTAGGGCAGTACGTGGAAGACGGACAGCAGACACAGCAGGAAGAGTGCCCCGTACAGCACCAGCTTTCTGCGGCTGGGAATGGTGCTGTTCTTCCGGAAGGTCACTTGGATGGGCTCGTTGGGGATCATCCGGGTGGCTACCAGCAGAGCGGCCAGACTCAGAATGGTCAGGGGGACCATGACCCGGAAAAAGCTCCCGGCAGTCAGGTCGTAATGGGCGTACAGGAACAGGTTCTGAGGGTTGCCAACCGGGGTATCCATGCTGCCCAGATTAGCCGCTACCGTCTGCAGAACGATGACAGGAATCAGTAGATCCGTCTTGCCGATGGTCTGAAGGACCAGAATAGCAAAGGGGACGAAGGTAATAAGAGCCACATCGTTGGTCACCAGCATGGAGGTAAAGAAGGGGAGAAGGACCAGCATCACCACCACGGTTCGTAGATGGTGGCTGTTGGTCAGCAGTCGCTGGGCCAGCACGTCGAAGAGGTTGCAGGACTGAAGGCCAGCTACCACAGCCATGAGGCAGAACAGCAAACACAGGACACGGACATCCACATAGCCCAGATAGGCCATACTGGGAGGCACCGCAATCATGGACAGCAACGCCGCCAAAGCAGCAATAAACAGGACGGGTTCCTTTCGGATGGGGGTCAGACACTTTTCGAGCATAGAGTTCTTCTCCTCTGTAAACAAAACGTTAGGTTTTGGGAAAGTGCGCAACAGTTTTTATCTTAATCAGAAGAGGGAAAAATGTCAATTCACATTCTATATAATTATCTTGCGGAAATCTGGTTTGTGCTGTATCATAGGGCATATAGAATAACCTATCGCTTTTATTATGAAGAGAAGGATGTGAGTCCATGGAGAACTATGGGATTTTGAGTCTGCTTCCTGTTGCAGTGGTCATCGTCCTGGTGTTTGTCACCCGGCGCACGGCGGCCTCTCTCCTGTGCGGCGCTGTGGTGGGTGCTGTCATGCTGTACGGCACGGACTTTGCCAAACCCCTTATCGACGTGTTCTACGGAGTCATGGGCAGCGACACCTGGATCTGGCTGGTGCTGGTCTGCGGCTTCTTCGGCAGCCTGGTGGCCCTCTTCGAGGCTTCGGGTGGTATCTTTGGTTTTACCAACATTGCAGCCAAGGTCTGCACCACCGAGAAACGCACCCTGTTCGGTGCCTGGCTTCTGGGTGTCATCGTTTTCATTGACGACTGGCTCTCCATCCTCTCGGTGGGTGCCGCCATGCGAAATGCCACCGATCGGTTCAAGATCCCTCGCGAGATGCTGGCCTTTGTCAGTAATTCCGTGGCCTCTGCCGTCTGCGTCATCGTCCCCATCTCCACCTGGGGCGTGTTCATGATCAGCCAGATGGTGGCTTCCGGCGTCTGCACCTCGGAGGCCGGTATGACCACCTTCCTGCACACCCTGCCCATGATGTTCTACCCCATGATGTCCATCCTGTGCGCTCTGCTCTTTGCCATTGGCATCCTGCCTAAGTATGGCCCCATGAAGAAGGCCTATGTCCTGGCCAGAAGCGGGGACAGCCAGGAGCTGGAACAACAGGAGGAGAAGAAAGGCAACGCCCTGAACTTCCTGGTCCCCATCGTTCTCATCACTGCCATCACCATTGCCACCGGCGAGATCCTTTACGGAACCCTCTTTGGTCTGGTCTTCTGCTTTGTTCTGTATCTGCCCCAGCGGCTCATGACTGTGAATAAGTTCATGGACAGCGTGGTCTCCGGTTTTAAGGACATGGTGGGCGTGTTTATGATCATCACCTGCGCCTTTGCACTCCGGGACATCAACAGTGCTCTAGGTATGCCCGAATACGTCATCGGTGCGGCCAAGGCGGCCCTGAGCCCCCAGCTCCTTCCCGTGGCGGC